>CAYMEO010000158.1:0-1590 GCA_964389705.1 uncultured Spirochaetia bacterium | reverse complement strand
CTACCACATTTGGAGACCTTTCTATACCCAACCCTTACGTCGAACTCAAGTTAATGTAGTGCAAATGGATGAGTATCTAATTGGTACCCCCAGAATCGGTCAGCTGGTAGATCTAGCGTTTTCTCTATAGCATTAGGGGCGAATCAGCAAGAGAAATATCATAGGTTTAAGTCCGATATATTCTCTAAGCCTTTCCGTAAACTGGAATTCCAGCGCCGCTTATGGGTTTTGAATTATCTGATGCAAGGAATACTATTACCCTTGCAATCTCTTCAGGCTTTACCCATTTTGAGAAATCGGCATCGGGCATATCCCTTCTGTTTGCGGGTGTATCAATCGTGCTGGGCAGGATTGCATTTACGTTTATTTCATAATCCTTTACTTCATCGGCAATCGTTTCTGTGAGGTTTAGAACACCGGCTTTTGATGCGGCATAAGCCCCGATCCCCGATGAGCCCTTGAGTGCGGGGCGCGATGATATATTTATTATTTTCCCATAGTTTTGCTTTATCATATGGGGAAGAACGGCTTTTGAGCAGAGGAATGTGGATTTTAAATTGACATTCATCATAAAATCCCAGGTTTTCTCGTCTGTATCTATGATCTTAGCATATGTAAATCCGCCGACGACATTTACTAAAATATCTATCTTTCCGAATGTATCCAGAGTCTTTTGAACCATTTGTGTAACGGATTCCTCTTTTGTAACGTCCACCCATATAAAGGTAATTTTGGATTTCTTTTCTTCTGTTAACGAAGAGTAGTGTTTTAGCTCTTCATCAACTATATATGTGCAGGCGACCTTTGCTCCTTCTTCGAGAAACGCTGATACAACCGCCCTTCCCAATGCTCCGGTTCCTCCAGTGATAATGGCAACTTTATCTCCAAGCTTCATTTTAACCTCCGTGTTGTCTAAAATAGTTTATATAGTTCTATTGAAATATTCGAAAACGGGTGATCTGCATTGGTCTAGATTCATGCGATCCACTATGTGCGGAAGATATAATAAACATTGCTATTGATAATTTCTCCGAACTTCGAATTGTTATCTTTGATGACCTCGACTATTGATACCAAAGTCAATCAAATCAACTATTACCTTGAATGGGTCTTTGGATTCATTGGCACAGATTTCTTGAAAACGGCTCCAGACTTCATCGGCGTGAAGTCCCATTATGTATATAATGACTGGTACCTCTCGTGGCCGGTCTTGCCCCTTTATTTGATCCCTTTGTATCTTTCCCGTTACATAGTCACTTATCAAATCAATCACAAAATAGTCTTGTTCTACACCTTGGCCTGGGATATATGAATCAAATTGTTGCTTTAATTGACGTGGCAACCAGATTTGGAAAGGTATAGGCATAGGAACCTCCTATTTGTTGCTTCTGATCTCTACAGATAAATATAAATTTAATCACACAGTACTACAAAGCAAGAATAGGTACAAGAATTAGGGTAGAATAAAAGATATTTCGCCATTTTGCTGTCGAACCCCTGGCAAAATTACCTCATCGGCGTTCGACAGCAAAAAAAGCTTATTCCATCTTTTAAAATCTAATATTTCAGGTATATTAAGGCCTATAAATA
>CAYMEO010000157.1:0-1664 GCA_964389705.1 uncultured Spirochaetia bacterium | reverse complement strand
TAAGGAAGGGAGAGAAAGAAGATATTGCCCTTCAGGATCAGGACGTTTTGTTTGTTAGTAAAAATCCAATTGTAGCTTTCTTTCAATCAATTAATCTTGGTTTCTTCTTCCCACCATTTACTATAAGCGGTGCACCTGCACCGAGATAATTTTCAAGGAGAAGGTAATTATGGAATCAGAAGATAGGGAAAAGAGTATTGTTCCTACCGGTAGTGGAAGAAAGCCAATCAGGGGGTATGAAGACAGTATAGAGATTATCAGCACACCTACTGCTGGTGCTGATTTTGGGGAGATAGACCCATATGCATATTTGCAAGTCATATGGAAACATAGAAAGGTAAGCTCCATTTTTTTTCTTATTGTAGTGTTAACGGCTCTCTTTGTTTCTTTCCTAACGAAGCCTATGTATAAAGCTACGGCTACTGTGGAGGTTGCACTTGAAAAACCAAGAATCGTTGAGTTTCCAGAAGTAGTAGAGGCCGATACTAGTGGCTCAGAGTTTTATAATACCCAGGCGGAACTCATTAAGAGCCGTTCAATGGCTGAAGCCGTTCTCTCTAGGTATAACCTTTGGGATAACCCTGACTTCAATATTTCACAACCAAACTTTAATCCTATTCCGGTTCTAATCTCATTTGTAGATGAAGCCGTTAATTCCATAAAGACTATATTTACAGGTTATGAAGGGGAAAAAAGCTCTGCAGAGCATAAGGCCAACGGGGAAAAGGCGAGGCGTGACGGGAAAATCGAGCAATTCCGGTCAAGGGTAAATGTCTCTTCATCCGATACCTCTCGAATAATCACCATCGAGTTTAAAGCCTATAGCCCTGTGTTTGCTGCAAAGATGGCCGATTCAATAGCCGAGACATTTGTCAATTGGACACTCGACCGCAAGCTTGAGGCGACGCGTAATGCGAGGGAATTCCTTCAGAGGCAGCTTGCCGAAGTTAAAGGAGATTTAGAGAAATCCGAGGAGGCTCTACACAAGTTCTCAGTTGATAACAATATAGTCAGCCTTGATGCTAGCCAGAATCTTATTTATCATCAGCTTGAGAAACTAAACGACTCTCTGGCTCAAACAGCGGCTGAAAGAACCGCTAAAGAATCACTTTATAAATCCGTAGAATCCGGAAACCCTAATGAAATTCTAGAGGTTATTAATGACCCAATAATCCAGAACTTAAAAAGTCAATATAATAACCTCCTGGTTGACTACAGCAATCTCAGCGCTTCATTCAAACCTGAGTATCCGCCGCTTAAACAGCTTCAGGCAAAGATAGATGAGGTTCGTGCTCGCCTCAATGAGGAGACGAAAAAAAGAGTAGAAGCTATTAAAGCTGATTATGAAATTGCAGCGCAGAAAGAGGAGGGGCTTAAGAAACGTGCTCAGGAGCAGGAGAAGCTTGCAATGTCTCTAAATGAAAAGACCATACAGTATAAGGCCCTAGAAAGAGAGGTTCAAAGTAATAAATCCATATATGAGTCTCTGCTACAGCGATTTAAGGAGACTGACATTGCAGGGGGTATAAGAGCCGGCAACATCCAGGTTGTGGACCATGCTGCTATTCCCACTTCACCCTTTATACCCAACATCCCGCGTAATCTACTACTCGCAATTTTAGTAGGATTAGTAGGGGGTGTGGGGATTGCTTTTGTTCTAGAGT
>CAYMEO010000156.1:0-1830 GCA_964389705.1 uncultured Spirochaetia bacterium | reverse complement strand
GGAAGATTCATATTTGAGTGAGTCTAAATAGAATAGACCATCTTGACAATTGTTTACTCTCTATTTCGGATCTCATCTGCCTTATAGTTATTCCATTTAATGAGGACATAGCGACTGAACACCTTTGAAACATAATCCATAGTCTCGGCATATGGCGGAACTCTAAAACCGTACTTTACTACGGCTGCCTTACCTGCATTATATGCTGCGAGCGAGAGCGCCAGATCATTATTGAAATAATCCATCAGGTCTCTTAAAGCCCTTACGCCTCCGTCTATATTCTCTCTAGGATCAAATGGGTCGTTTACGCTGTAGTCCCTTGCTGTCTCGGGCATAAGCTGCATAATTCCCATGGCATTCTTAGATGAAACGGCATTCGGATTGAAGTCTGATTCCACCTTAATAACGGCTTTAACAAGATCTGGATCTACCCCGTGTTTTATACTCGCCCTTATGATTTCCTCCTCATAGTTGAGTTTAGCCCTATTTTGTCGGAGATTCATATTATAACTCTCAGTCACGGAGGGTTCACTGTAGGGACGGTTCGGTGAGCTACTCTTCGTGCCGCAGACCAGGGTTTCATACCTGTTTTCTCTACTAATCATTGCCATACAATCAGAAACGCGGGCGAGTTTTACCTCTTCGGTGTTAACTAAGCCAATCATATCTCCCTCGGCATAGGTTTTAACCGCACCTGTATTGGGATCTTTAATAATAGCAGCCGATGATATTTTCCCTTTAATGGTTCCAAGGAGAACTAGATTCAGTTTGGTCTTTGAAAAATCATCTGTGATTGGGTCTTTAGCTCCTTGAGTGATCTCTCTTTTAAATATGTTTTTCTCTACAATCACATCATATGATTCGCGCGGTTGTTGGGGTTTTGTGCTTATAGAGGATTGATAAATAATTTTTTCTTTGGATGGCAACGTTCGGATTATTTTTTCATCTGAAATGTAAGACACAATCGAGTGGAGAATCAAACCCACGAGAATAGCATTTAGCACCCATATATGCCTTTTTAGAAGCAATAGAATCATATCTAAACAGACGGATAAAGATATTCAATTCTAAGAAAAAAGTAAAGACCACTGAACAGTTGAAACCATTGGTGAACGCAAATACATGGCGATACAGTCTTATGCCTTTTCGCTTTCTAAATTGAACCAAATCGCAACCCACCCGCCCTCTGTAAATTCCCTTTTTGGACTGAATCCGATTTCCCTAAACCCCGATAATGCATACTCCTTTTTTAATTCAGAAATCCCTGAAACAAGAAGGATGCCGTCCTCTTTCACTGCAAGTTTAATCTCTCCTCTCATGCGGAGAAGCTCGTCTGTAATTACATTTGCCAGGACAAGATCAAATTTTTCTCGAACATTATCTAAAGAGCCATAGAGGATTTGAACCTTTGAGCCTACTCCATTTGTCTCAACATTTCTCTTCGATTCCTCTATTGCAACCGGGTCAATATCAATTGCCAGAACACTTTCTGCCCCGAGCATCGCACAGGAGATTCCAAGAATACCGCTTCCACACCCCAAATCCAAAACCGTCTTTATTCTTCTCGTTTTGAATATCTCCTCAATTCCCCTTATGCAGAGCCTTGTTGTTTGATGTCCCGCGCCAAAAGAACTCCCCGGACCTATTTCGACGAATACCTCCTTACCTCGTGGGGTTTTCAGAGGAATCTTTGATGGACATGAACGGAATTCGGTGTAGGGCTCAAAATATCTCAACTCTACCTCGGCATGTATTGTTATTCACAATTAAGTGTCTTACACATATCGAAACTCGCAATTGTTGGTGTTTTATTTGGGCCAGTGTATTCAA
>CAYMEO010000155.1:0-1957 GCA_964389705.1 uncultured Spirochaetia bacterium | reverse complement strand
GGCGAAAAAAGCAGGGGCGACAGGCGGAAAGATTTCCGGAGCGGGTGGAGGGGGGTTTATGATGCTATATTGCCCTGGCAATTCGAGATACAGGGTGATAGAGGCATTAAAACCGTTCGGAGGAGAATTTAGGAGATTTCAATTCACGAATTATGGTTTGATCACATGGAAAACCGAATAAAGGATAAAATCGCTGGAGCTATAAAGGGTTCAATCAAAGTAAAAGAGGCGATTTTAAGTAGCGATGAAATTCTGAATATTGTTCTAAGGGTTTCGGATGAGATATTTAGGGCTTTCAAGGAGGATAAAAAGGTTTTAATATGCGGCAATGGTGGAAGCGCCGCCGATGCCCAGCACATAGCGGCGGAACTCTCTGGCAGATTTTATCTTGATCGCCCCCCTTTATTTGCCGAGGCTTTACATGTAAATACCTCATATTTGACTGCTGTTGCAAATGATTATTCTTATGATGAGGTTTATGCTAGGCTTCTAAAGGCCAAGGGCAGAAGAGGGGATGTTTTGATAGGGATCTCTACATCTGGAGATTCAAAAAACGTCATAAAGGCGGTTGAGACAGCAAATGATGTGGGAATGGTCACGGTTGGTTTAACGGGTAAAACGGGTGGGAAGATGAGCCATCTGTGCAAATACTTAATCAAGATTCCTTCAACAGACACGCCGAGGATTCAGGAGGCTCATATCTTAATAGGTCACATTATATGCGAAATAGTGGAGGCGGAGCTTTTCGGTGAAAGTTAAAAGGCCCGTGATTTTTCTTGACAGAGATGGAGTAATCAACAGGAAAATGCCCGAAGGCAATTACGTAAAGGATTGGAGCGAGTTCTCTTTTTTACCCGGTGTTCTTAAGGCCATAAGGGTGTTAAAAGAAAACGGATTTCTCATAGCTGTTATTACAAATCAAAGAGGCGTTGCTGTAGGGGTTATAGCTGAGAAGAAATTAAAAGAGATACACGAAAGAATGGTGAATGAAATAAGAAGATACGGAGGCGATATAGACGCCATTTATTTTTGTCCGCATGATATTTCGGATGGCTGCATTTGCAGAAAGCCAGAGCCGGGCATGATTCTGAGGGCAATAAAGGACTTTAGAGATTGTAATATGGAAGTAGATTTGGAGAGAAGCTACGTAGTAGGTGATTCTGAAAAAGACATATTATCCGCAAAGGCGTTGGGCATTAAATCAATAAAGATAGGCGAGTACTTACCCGAAGCGGATATAAATAAAAAAAACCTATTAGAAGCGGTAGAGACTATCATTGGGCATGATTGAAGAAGCTATCATTCTTGTTGGAGGACTTGGGACAAGGTTGAGATCTGTGGTAAGGGACATTCCTAAACCCCTAGCCGATGTAGGGGGAAAACCGTTTTTATGGCACCTTGTTAACAGGCTTCTAAAAGAGGATGTAAAGAGGGTGATTCTCTCTGCCGGCTATAAGTCCGAATTGATAAGCGAGTTTGTCCGCGAGTTCTTTCATAATAAAGATATTGATGTAGTTGTAGAGGTAGAGCCTCTGGGAACCGGTGGAGCCGTTAAATTCTCTATGCCTTTTGTTCTAGGTGATTACTTTTTCCTTTTAAACGGAGACTCGTTTTTTGATATAAGCTTAGGTAGGTTTGAAACAGACTCATTCTCTATAGGGGATTTTGATATATCAATAGCTCTTTGCGAGATGGAAAGTCCAGAGAGATTTGGCACCGTAGAGATAGATAGACATTTCAGTGTCCTAAGATTTAGAGAGAAAGATTCTCAAAGAGGCAAGAGCTACATCAATGCAGGGGTATATATTCTTAAAAAATCCGCTTTGGAAGGTTACTTAAAAGATTTCCCGGATAAATTCTCTTTTGAAAAGGATGTTCTTGAAAGACTGGACCTATGCACAGTAGGTGTTCCTTATAAGAGAAACTTTATAGACATTGGTTTGCCGGAGGATTATAT
>CAYMEO010000154.1:0-1984 GCA_964389705.1 uncultured Spirochaetia bacterium | reverse complement strand
TCTATGAGTACATTCCTTCCCCTTGGACCTAGTGTAGCCTTTACCGCATTTGCCAGTATATTTACACCCCTTAAAACTGAAGACTGAGCTTCCCTACTAAACTTAATGTCTTTTGCAGCCATACCGACTACCTCCTTATTTTTATTTATCTTCAATTATGGCTAAGATCTCTTCTTCTCTAAGGATAAGATACTCATCGCCTTCTATATTTATCTCTGTTCCTCCATACTTCCCAAAAAGAACTTTATCCCCAACCTTTATATCAAGCGGTCTTATAGAACCATCCTCAAGGAGCTTGCCCTTTCCCGTTGATATCACTTTTCCCTCTTGAGGCTTCTCTTTTGCAGTGTCGGGGATTATAATCCCGCCCTTTGTCTTCTCTTCGGTATTGAGCCTTTTTACTAGAACCCTGTCGTAGAGCGGCCTTACCTTCATTCTCGCTCCCTCCTTTTTGTTTATGGGTTTTACAGGAAAAATTAGCACTTGGACTAGGTAAGTGCTAATTTAGAACATAAAGATAACCATCCAAGGGGCTTTGTCAAGTCTTCTTATATTTATATCCTACAGACACATTCAGTTTTTTGGCTTTTTATATGGGGATTTAGGAAAAATGTAGGTAGTTGACAAAGGTTTTAAACTGTGAGATATTAGGAATAGCTCTAAGTTTTAGGAGGTAATTTGATTTGTTAAAGGGTAAAGTAAAATGGTTCAATAGCTCAAAGGGCTATGGGTTTATTGAGCAGGAGGGTGGAGGCAAGGACGTGTTTGTTCACTACAGCGCCATTCAGGGCAAGGGCTATAAAGCCCTTACTGAGGGTGAGACTGTTGAGTTCGAAGTCACGGAAGGCCCCAAGGGCCCTCAGGCAAGCAAGGTAATCAGACTAAACAACAATAAGTAGCTATCACTTCCCGAAATATCCCCGAGTCAAATTAAAATCTAAAATAGGCTGGGGTGGGTTAAAATCAGGGAACGGATTGTATAAAGCTGAGGGGCTTTATCGCTTCTCTGTTTAGTTTCTAAATTACTATGCTATATAGTATGGGTGTGTACATAGTACCAGTAGAATGCCACTATAACGAGGGCATGTGTAATCTTTCCTCCAGAGATCAAATTTGGGATATTGCTGGCAGATGTTAAAGAAACGGCTATATCCTCTGTGCCTTCAAAACTCTGGTCTTGAATCCTTCTTGCATCCCTTGCGAGGAAGGTGTAGCAGGTGTTATTTTGCATAGCCGGGTTCGGATGGGCCTTTCCTATACAAGTCCAATTATCTGAAACATAGCCCGTTTCTTCAAGTAACTCCCGTTTTCCGGCCTCAATCGGAGATTCACCTGACTCAACTGTCCCACCTGGTATCTCGAGCGTTATAGAGTTGATTCCATGCCTGTATTGTTCGATTAAGACCACCTGATTGTCCGGAGTAATGGCAACTACATTTACCCAGTCAGGTGCTTCAATGACATAGAAATCATGCTCCTTCCCAGTTACAGGAGAGAGACTCGTATCCTTCCTCGTCGAAAAAATCCTGTATGAGTTTATCTTTTCAGATTTAATAAGATTCCACTTTTTTATCATCTATTTTAGAATTTTAACCTTCTATAATCCCAGGATACAAACTTCTCGGGAATGAATTTAAGAAGAGCACGGTTTGGAATACTGGTCAGAAATTTATAGCCTGGATGCTCATTTGATCCGAAATATCTCTGGGCGTATGCCTCCCGAAATCTCTCAAAAAGGGCCTTGTCTTTGACTATCTCCATACTACCCTGCATCATTACTCCCCTGTAGTCATATAGAGAATCTCCGGCATCTATTATAAGGGCCGTCTTTTTATTTGACTCTACGTTCTTTACCTTCTTTGTATTTCCTGTGGTTTCGATATATATCTCTCCATCTAAAATCACATACCACATAGGGATAACATGTGGCATCCCATCCTTATCAACTGTGGCCATTCGGCATACCTTCTGCTCGGCTAAGAAT
>CAYMEO010000153.1:0-2074 GCA_964389705.1 uncultured Spirochaetia bacterium | reverse complement strand
TTCAAGTTCAGCAAAATCTCCAATAGAACCCTATCTATTATATGCTAAGATTATTATAGATATATGCTAAGATTATAGAAAACTGACTCATCAGGAGGCATAAAGCGATGAAATACAACTTTAAGTTTTTAACTCTGTCATCCATACTTGCACTTTTATTTGTAGCACATTTAGTCCCTGGAGCCGATAAAGAATCCGAGGCCGTTGTAGTTCAACCCTCAGCGGACGGAGTTCAGAGATTAGAAGTTAAGGTAGATAGCTACTCCTTTACTCCTAATCACATAATAGTGAGTGTAAATAAACCCGTAGAGATCACATTAAAGAGTGTATCAAAAATTGTTCCCCACAATTTCACACTCAAAGACCCGGAAGCAGGACTGAATGTGGATGAGGATATATCTCCTGGGAAAGAGGTCAAGGTCAGTTTTACTCCTACAAAGACTGGAGTATATCAGTTCTACTGTAATAAAAAGAGCCTGTTTGCAAACCACAGAAAAAAGGGAATGGAAGGCACACTTGAGGTTAGACAATAAAGACTAGCAACAGGTATCATATCAAGTCCAGCGATAGAAAACATTAGGAGGTTTTATATGAGACAGATTATACCGGAGATTTTTACTTGGTCTTGGCTTTCTCCAAGACACAACTACAACTTCAATGGGTATGCATTCAAAAGCAACGACGGCTTGATAGTAATTGACCCGGCTATTATGGACACCTTTGACATGAAACTGCTCCAGAAGCTTGGAACGCCTACCCATATTCTTCTTACCAACAAAGACCACGAGAGAATAGCTTATGAGATGCGGGAGCAGTTCGGAGCAAAGATTCACATACATAAAAACGATGCTCCTCTACTAAAACAGCAGCCAGATCAGACATTCGACAATGGAGACCTACTGCCTGGCAATCTTAGAGCAATTAATATATCGAACAACAAATCTCCGGGCGAGACGGCGTTTTTACTTCCCCAAGGGAAGGGAATCCTCTTTATAGGAGATGCTATAATTGGATGGCCTAAAGGAGAATTTTCTCTACTGCCGACTACGATTTACAAAGACCCACAAAAGGCAAAGGAGGGAATCAATGTATTGCTCGAATATGATTATGACACTGTATTGGTCGGGGATGGAGAGCCTGTTTTAGAGAATGGCAAAGAGGCAATCAGGAGATTCTTAGACCGCGGGGACGTACATCTAACTCTGCCCGTTCAGAGATAGAATTGTCCTTATATAATTGGAACACTATTTATCAGGAACGATTCTCGGCATAATATTTCCGGATTTTCCTAGAAGGACAATGTCGTAGTGCTGAGACTTAACCGTCTCTTCTAAATTCACTTCAATTACGGTTTTTCCTATATGCTTGGCTACCAAACCCATAGATGCGGCAGGCTCAACCAAACCGGAGATTCCAACGATGAGCATTACATCGGAATACTCTATGGAAATAAGGCAGGCATCTATTACCGGAAGTGGAATATTATCATTAAACCACACAACGTCGGGTCTGAGAAGTGCACCGCAGGCCTTACATATGGGCGGTATCTCACCTAAAGGGACACTGCGGTTTCCCTCGACATAGGAGCATTGTACACATCTCGCCCGCCATATATTGCCGTGTAGCTCGATTATATTCATATTTCCCGCAACCCTGTGAAGGTCATCTATATTCTGGGTTATAACAGTGAAATTGGATTTTAATCTCTCAATCTCGGCAATGGCGTAATGCCCAAGATTTGGATTCGCCTTTGAAATAAGTACCCTAAGATCGTCATATCACTGCCACACATATGTCGGGTTACGCATGAAGGCATCGGCGGTATCAACGTCCTCAGGGCGGTACTTCTTCCAAAGGCCGTCATCCCCGCGAAACGTTGGAATACCGCTTTCTGCAGAAATCCCTGCGCCGGTAAGGACGGTTATACCCCCGCTCTAGTTAAAATTTCTTTCGCCTCCTGAATTTTCTCTTTCATCTCTTAAAGTTTAACTGTGACGTGTAAAAAATAAAATCCAAAGCCTGAATAGGTTCAGAAAGATATGAGACAAGAATAGATTAGAAGAGGGGTAAAATA
>CAYMEO010000152.1:0-2118 GCA_964389705.1 uncultured Spirochaetia bacterium | reverse complement strand
GCCGGCTCTTTTCTGGGCTTGGGAATTGGTCTCTATTTTTAGATTCAGTGTAGTGTAAAAAGGATTCGTCTCTCATTTAATTAGTAATTTTCTCTTAAGTAAGATACGATAATCAGAGAGAAGAGTTTGAGAAACCGTAGTGTCTTGAATCAGACAACTCCTACCCTGTATTCTGTAGCAGGCTGCAAGGGATTCGTTTTGGAAAACTATTAGGCTCCTTATGTCTTAACTCCAAAATTGGAAGAAATAATAGGGAAGAGGTAGGTTAACTTAGGCAATTAAGAAAAGGATTCAGGCTAATTAACCGAATTTGCGACTGCTTTTGCTCTTTTTAACTTTATCAAGTCATCAATCTGATGGATTAAGGCGAGACCCAGTCCTAGAGTAGTAAGACTAAGCACCCACGGGTATCCTCCTAATATGGCCGCTATGAGGAAAACAGGGGAGAAAAACGCCCTTGTCATCATTGGACGTAGTTTGATTATGAGCCTATGTATAGCTGTTCTCTTCTCAACCGGAACGAGCCTATCAATGGTTTTTGGATATGCCACCATACTGCCAGAGTTTGCGTACTTAGCAAGGAAATGAAAAGACCATACAAGAAAAAAGAGAAATATTATAAGATTTATACTTCCTAGAACTATAGCAAGAGGACTCTTTGTGATCCTGTAAAATCCAATTGGAACGCCCAATACGAAAGACAGAAAGGTTATCTGATCGGAGATCGTATCAACCCACTGCCCGCGCTTGCTTTCCATGAGTTTAACCCTTGCTACTTCTCCATCACACCCGTCAAGGATTGTGGAAAGTTCAAGAAACAAGGCTCCAAGAATCGGGTGTCCGATAATATAAAAAAAACCGCAGAGTATACCTATGATTCCAATAAGTACACTTATCATATTTGGAGTAAGGGGGGTATGAATAAGGAGTCTACTTATGGGTATGGATATCTTGGCATTTATGTTTCTTGAAATCCATCCACTTGTTGATTTTTTTACATTTGAAAAAAGGAGGTTCTCTGCTTTCCGCCTTGAATCATTGTCTGAGGAAAGGCGCATCCAGTAGCCTTCAATAAGTCTTACAGACTTCGCGCTTCCCCTTCCTGCGAGCTCTTCGGTCCAGCCCTTTAAAGACATAGAGTTTAAAATTGATTTCTCAAGAAGGCTTCCATAGGCTACAAATGCTCCTACCGCCTTTGCACCACTGAGAAATAACTCTTCTACTTTGCCGTCCTTTATTTTTATCCATGCGTCTTTTTGTTCATCTACGAGAACTGCTACCTCGTCCTTAGACACCTTACAGGCTATCAGGCCTGAAAGTCCCGCTGGGTTTATTACCAAATTCGATTGGAGAATAAGAGAGGGATTTGACTCTAGTTTAACTGCAGAGCCAAGCGTGTACCAGGTGATGTCGCTCATTACGCGCCTTTCGTTCTTTAGTATTTCCTTAAGCGGGGAGTTATCGTCTTCAACTATTATGGAAAATCTCTTTATTCCCGCTCTCTGGGCTGTGATAATTAGGCGCTTAATCTGATGGGTTCCACCAACAAGGGTTTCTCCATGAGAATTTAGTCTTTCGCCATCTATACCCGTTCCGGCCGCTACAAGTATCGCATGATCCATTTTATCTTAGAGATTTGTTCCTACAACGCGCAGGATCCTTTCTTCATGCAGTTTTCTACTAATCTTATTTGAGCTAAATCTAGCTTTAAAGAGGTCGCTTGGGTAATCTACATCAATCCAGAAAAGATCTTCAATGTCAAGAGATTTTACCCTGTATCCCTTTTTAATAAGCCTTTGAATGGCTGAGGTATACCATTTTTTCTCAGCCCCTTCTGTACGCATCTCCTCTTCGATAGCCCTTTTTAGAAGCTCAACCCCTGTGTATCTAAAGACCCTTATACCTACCGATTCAGCGGATGAGGAAGTGGTTAAAGTCTTGCCGACTTCTATGATTCTATCTCCTTTAATTACTACTTTCATATCCTCTTCTTCATATATGGGTTTTCTTTTTACAGGGAGGCATATCTTTTCATCTCTTACACTGAGGGCGCGCTCAAGCACATCAAATTCAAACACATCGTCTCCGTTCATGACTACAACGTCTTTATTCATCTCT
>CAYMEO010000151.1:0-2140 GCA_964389705.1 uncultured Spirochaetia bacterium | reverse complement strand
CACATTTGGAGACCTTTCTATACCCAACCCTTACGTCGAACTCAAGTTAATTTAATATTGAGGCCTAAGAGTCATAAAAATACTGGGATAAGGTCCAAGGCCTTTGTGAATATCATTGGTTAAAAGCCGATTGAAAAATTATTAATGAACATTTTAAACCGGAAAAGTAAATTTTAATTTGATTTCATTATTGCACATAACAAATTACCCCCCCTGAAATATGAATAAATACGATCTAGATCCTCAATCTTAATCCTTATCAATCTAATCTCAGTATATGTTAAAATAAAGACATGCCCCAATTTTATCTTCCCAATGAGGACACAATTGCTGCAATCGCCACACCACCTGGGGTAGGTGGGATCGCTGTAATAAGAATTAGTGGAAAGGAATCAATACAGATAATCGAAAGGGTATTTAAGAAAAAGGGTAATGGCAGAATCTCCGATATGGAATCCCACAGATTTTATCTAGGACATATATTTGACCCTGAGTCAGAGAAAACCCTAGTAGATAGAGTCCTCTGCGTCATTATGAAATCCCCCCATTCATATACAGGGGAGGACGTGGTAGAGATTCATTCTCACGGCGGGTACTTAGTCCCTAGGAGGATACTTAATCTCATTTTTAGACACGGAGCGAGACCCGCCCGGCCCGGTGAGTTTACATTGAGGGCCTTTTTAAACGGAAAGATGGACCTTACCCAGGCTGAAGCTGTAGCGGATGTGATAAATGCACAGACAGAAGAGGGACTGAGGCAGGCGGAACTCCAGCTTAAAGGTGCTTTGTCACAGAAGGTTAAGGAATTCAAAGAAACTCTATTGGATATACTGGCAGAGATAGAGGCTCATGTAGATTTTCCGGAAGAGGATATAGACCCGTTCATAAAAGAGGGGATGATACAAAACCTTACTGGACTTATAGGGCAAATGGGCGGGCTAATGGCCACGTATGATGAAGGGCGTATTATTAAACACGGGGTTTATACCGCTATAGTGGGAAAGCCAAATGTTGGAAAATCCAGCCTCCTCAATCAACTCGTCATGAAGGAGAGGGCTATAGTAAGCCCCTACCCCGGTACAACGAGGGATTTTATAGAGGAGACTATAGACATAAAAGGAATACCACTTCGTCTTGTGGATACCGCAGGACTTAGGGCTACGTCAGATGAGGTCGAAAAGGCGGGCGTAGAGCTTGCCAAAAAGAAGGCAGAGGAGGCTGAGTTAATAATTGCCGTTGTAGACGGAAGCACAGAGCTAGATGAGGATGATTTTGAGGTTCTAAGACAGGTTCAAGGGGATACATTATCTAATTTCGATCCATCCGGTGTGGCTTCTTCCCATATAGAGGCGCCCCAATGGGTGGTGGATTTTAAACCCGTTTCTGCACTAAACCAAAATACCAAAAAAGGGATTGTAGTTATAAATAAATCCGACCTTCCTCAAAAATTATCAGAAGGGCATCTAGCTAGGCTTCTGCCAAAAGAGAGGATCGTAAGGACCTCAGCAAAGCTAGGTTCAGGCATAGATGAGCTTAAAGATAAAATCTATGAGGCTCTAATTGGGAAAAAGAGCCATATTGAAGGGAATGAGGTTATAATAACCGAACTTAGATATAAGATGGCAATTGAAAGGGCAAGGGAGAGCCTTATCACCTCCCTGGAGGCCATAAAAAGGGGTGAATCCCCGGAATTCCTTGCCGTTGATTTAAGGTCTGCAATGAATTTTTTAGGGGAAATTACAGGGGAAATCACCACAGAGGATGTACTTGAAAGAATATTTAGCAAATTCTGCATTGGGAAATAGCTTAGAAAATGTTTCACGTGAAACATCCACAGGGTGTGGATAAAGATTTCACAGGTGTGGATAACTTTTTTAAAATAAAAATTAATCTTTTGGATCGGTTAGAAATGCATTATTCTTAGTCCTAAATTTTATCCACAATTCATCCACAGCTTGATCTCCCTTTATTTACAGTATCCTTTGGGGCTTTGAACAACTCAGATATTCTAAAAACAGCCTAAAAACAGGGGTCTTCTCAATCTCCCATTCTTTCACCTTTGATCCTCAAAACGATTAGGGTAGTTAAACTAACGTGAGTTTGATGAAGGAATTAAAGAGCCATAGGGACATAGGAGTTG
>CAYMEO010000150.1:0-2264 GCA_964389705.1 uncultured Spirochaetia bacterium | reverse complement strand
TATTAGCGATATAATTAAAAGTATATAGTACAAAATGTTATAGCTTTCAATTCTAGGGTTTTTCATTCATTGCGATTGGTTTTAGAACAAATGGCAGAGGAGTCGAGGGCAAATCTTTAATTAATATCACTTGACTCTTTAATAATCTCTACAATATCACGCATGATTCTATTCAATGAATAGTCCTTAGGTGTGTAGATCCTCTTTATCCCAGCCTCGATTAGGAGTTTTGCATCCTCATCAGGGATAATGCCTCCTGCAACAACTGGTATATCCGCAAGTCCCTTTTCATTAAGGAGACTTATAATCTTCGGAATGACTGTATCATGGGAGCCAGAGAGAATACTAAGTCCAATAATGTCCACATTCTCCTGTTCTGCAGTGCCAACAATCTCTTCTGGGGTAAGACGGATTCCATGATATAACACCTCCATTCCCACATCTCTTGCCCGAACTGCTATCTGTTCGGCTCCATTTGAGTGACCATCAAGCCCCGGTTTTCCAATCAGGACTTTAGGGGGCCGCCCCAGTTTTTCTCTAAGTGCTTTTACCTCATCTCTTACAAGCCTAATTTCCTCTGTATCTTCTCTAAGAGAGATAGTAGTTCCGGTCGGTGCTCTGTATTCGCCGAATGCTGACCGAAGTGTATCTGCCCACTCACCCGTTGTAACCCCAGCATGGGCACATCGGATTGATGCGGGCATAATATTTGCCCTGCCTCTAGCGGCTTCGTCCAGTTCACGGAGGGCATTTTTAACGGCTTCTTTATTTCTTTTTGCCTTAAAAGCCCTCAGTTTTTCTATTTGCTCTCTCACAACAGTTGGGTTGATCTTTTGTATTGATTCTTCAATTGAACCTACAAGCAGTGACGGCTCAGTTTCGGTAAAGCAATTGACCCCAACGATTTTTATATCGCCGGCCTCAATTGCCCGAACGCGCTCGGCGTGTGATGTAACAAGGGCCATTTTCATGTACCCATTTTCAACTGCCGAGAGTGCTCCGCCCATCTCCTGTATTCTCTCAACCTCCCTCCATGCGGCCTCTTTGAGTTCTCTGACCTTTGCCTCAATCACAGGGGAGCCGTCGAATATATCGGGGTATTCAAGCAGATCTGTTTCATAAGCTAGGATTTGCTGGAATCTAAGCGACCACTGCTGATCCCATGGACGGGGAAGTCCGAGGGCCTCATTCCATGCGGGCAGCTGAATTGCCCTTGCACGGGCGTTTTTGCTCAGAGTTACAGCGAGCATCTCAAGAAGTATCCTTGCAACATTGTTCTCAGGCTGCTGTGCTGTAAGCCCAAGTGAGTTTACCTGAACGCCATATCTGAATCGGCGATATCTCTCATCTTTGACTCCATATCGATTCAGAGTAAGCTCATCCCACATCTCAGTAAATGCCCTCATCTTGCACATCTCTTCGATGAATCGAATCCCGGCATTTACAAAAAAGGATATACGCTCCACTATTTGAGGGAATTTATCCTCTGGAATCTGACCGCTTTCACGAACCGAATCAAGCACAGCAATTGCGTTCGCAAGTGTAAATGCAATCTCCTGTACGGGTGTGGCTCCCGCCTCTTGAAGATGGTAGCTACATATATTAATCGGATTCCATTTGGGAACCTTATTAGACGTATAGACAATCATATCCGAAATAAGGCGCATAGAGGGCTTTGGAGGAAAGACATAGGTTCCGCGGGATAGGTATTCTTTAATTATATCGTTCTGTGTGGTTCCTTGAAGCTCAAGGGTATTTATCCCGCGCCTTTCGGCAACCGCAATATAGAGGGAAAGAAGCCAGGCTGCGGTGGCATTAATCGTCATTGACGTATTCATCTTTTCTATTGGAATCTGATCAAAGAGCGCTTCCATATCTTCAATGTGGCAGATCGGAACGCCTACTTTTCCCACCTCGCCCTCGGCAAGCGGATGATCTGAGTCGTATCCGGTCTGTGTTGGAAGGTCAAATGCAATGCTAAGTCCTGTTTGTCCTTTTGCGAGGTTTTTCCTAAACAGTTCATTTGATGCCTTTGCCGTTGTGTGTCCTGCATAAGTCCTCATAATCCAGGGTTTGTCTTTGATGATCTGTTTTTTCGGTTTTTCCTCGGGTTTTGAAGACATAGACTTGACCTCCGTATACTATTATGTATGGGCAATTCATGGATTGCCCATACAATTTTATCTGAAAAGTAGAGGAAATTAAATGTTAAGCGGTTCTTATTTGTAGTACAATATATCATAAAGGAACTTAATACAATGAAT
>CAYMEO010000149.1:0-2271 GCA_964389705.1 uncultured Spirochaetia bacterium | reverse complement strand
TAGTTTTGGCCTGTTTTTTATTGGAATCCCGTTTGTATTAAGTATCTGTAAGTGTTGCATCTTGTCATATGTTTTGTTTATAATGAGAGGGAAACTCCTTTCGAGGTGAAAAAAATGGGAAAAGATATAAAATTTGGACTATCGGCTCCTATGCCGGGAGCGGATTTAGATGGACTTTTAAAATTCTCATTAAGGGCCGATAAGCTCGGTTTTGATAGCATTTGGTATCCAGACCACGTTGTGTTTGTATCACCGACAGAGGCCTATGAGGCTTGGACAGTTGCAACTGCGGCTGCGATGAAGACAAATAAGGTAAGCCTTGGCACGGTCTCTGACCCTCACAGAATGCATCCCGCCGTCTTTGCTCAGCGCCTTGCAACAATAGACCATATTTCAAAGGGTAGGGTTAAGGTGTCGCTTGGGGTTGGAGAGTCAATGAACCTTGATGCATATGGTATTAAATGGGATCGCCCGCTTGCTAGATTAAGGGAGGCCATGGAGGTAATGCAGAGGCTATGGAAGGGCGAAGGCCGGGTTAATTTCAACGGAGAGTTCTACAGCCTCTCTGATGCCTTTCTCCAAATAAGGCCTTACAATAGAGATAGAATTCCTATATACATTTCGACCCATACCCCTAGGGGATTGCGTCTTACAGGGGAATTAGGGGATGGTTGGCTTCCTATTGATCTAACTCCTAATCTTTACGCCGAGTATTTAAAAATGGTTGAAGAGGGGGCACGCGGCGTGGGGCGCACTCTAAACGATAACTTTGATCCCGCGCTTTGGGTATTTACGTCTTTGGGGAAGGATGTGGACGAGGCCTATAAGACGCTTGAGCCCTTTAGATATGTTTTAATAATGCAGGATCAGCTCAAAAAGGCAGGATACGATATACAAATCCCAGAGGAGTATAAGGGGCTTAACTATTTCAATGTTGTTCCTCAAGATGAGGCCGGAAGGCAGAAGTTCAGGGAATTGGGTAAGTTCTTTCCAAGGGAGGCGGTGCTTGATTTTACAATAACCGGATCAAAGAAGGACTGTATAAAGAAGATAGAGGAATTCATAGATAAGGGTGTAAGGCATTTTGTCCTTTTCTACCGGTTTAGTCCCGACCCGGAGAAAACCCTTAGGATCTATGCCAAGGAGATAATCCCCTATTTTAAGGGCAGCAATGGCAGCGCTTAGGTTTACAAGATAAGGCAGGGTATTCCTATTTGACGCCTAGGTGTTTTTAACGATTTTTCCCTCAAGGGGAAATTGATGTATAAAGCGGCGGTGTTAGTTTCTCCTAGAAGGATAGAGATAGAGGAGCGCGAAGAGCCCAATCTGGGTGAGGGTGAGGTTTTAATTAGGGTTAAATTTGCAGGTGTATGTGGGACAGACATTGCCCTATTTTTTGGTGAATACACAACGCCACTTCCACTTGTGATGGGACATGAGTTTAGCGGTGAGGTTATAGAGGTTGGAAGGAGGGTGGAAAAGGGACTTGTTGGAAAACGGGTTGTAGGAGAAATCAATAACACCTGTCTGGCCTATAGAAGGGAGGATCTGTGTGGGTTCTGTAAAATTGGGCTCTCAAACCACTGCTCAAGGAGAACTGTAGTAGGGATAGCCTCTTATGACGGGGCGTTCTCAGAATTGGTCAGGATTCCGGATGGAAGTGTTCATATACTGCCTTCGGAGGTTTCGATGGAGGAGGCTGTTTTTGTCGAACCACTTGCCGCTGCTATTCAAACGTTTGAGCTCACCCAGGTAAATAGGGGTGATACTGTGGCTGTTCTCGGAGTTGGTCGTCTTGGAACCCTCATTTGTACGGTTGCAAACATGGTGGGGGCAAAGGTAGTTGCCATATCTCGGTCAAGATGGAAGCTGGAGAGGGCTATGAGGTTTGGGGCATCTTATGTTATAGATTCCTCAACCGAAGACCCAATTAAAGAAATTAAATCTATTACAGATGGGATTGGGGCAGATATTGTTGTTGAATCTACTGGAAACCCTCAAGGTTTAGGTTTGGCTCTTGAACTCGTCCGTCCCTGTGGGACTGTGGCTCTTAAAACCACATGTGGTTTAGATGATATGAACTTTAACTCTACAAAAGCAGTAGTAAATGAAATCCGCATTCAAGGCTCACGTTGCGGTCCTTTTGATAAGGCAATTGAGATACTAAGTGGGAGAAGAATTCCCGTCCTATCCCTTATCTCTCATTTTTATCCGTTAGAACGGGTTGAAGAAGCAATAGCCTCTGCAACTGCGGCATCTAAGGTTCTTATT
>CAYMEO010000148.1:0-2279 GCA_964389705.1 uncultured Spirochaetia bacterium | reverse complement strand
TTATCATTACATGTTGGGTTATATTTATGAAAGTTGGTGCACTCAAGCTCATACGCTTCTTTCGGACCCGGGGTGTTCCGATATGAGAATTTAGTCGCAACTTTTACTTTAATACATTCATTCACCTCAACTCCACTAAAATGCCTTTGAATCTGTGCGTTTAATCCGTATCCGATCTACCACAGTAGATCGGCTCATTTTTATCAGTAAATAACACATAAGCACCTGGTCTTGTAAGTACGTGTTTTCCTATTGAAGCCGATGTTAACAGATATGGTCCAAACACCTCAACATCCCCTCATTTATATTCTAATTGCAATAGCAAATAACCATTTGCCCATACTATGATTATAAAGAAAACTTGACAACATACAATAAAATGAGGAAAATTCTAGGGCAGTTAAAGACTCGGTTTTTCCCTTTCAGGAGAAATATATGTCGGCTAAACCCTATAAAATCTGGTTTGATGGGAAGCTCGTTCCATGGAATGAGGCAAAGGTCCATGTGCTTACGCATACGCTTCACTACGGATTGGGCGTCTTCGAAGGCATTAGGGCTTATGAATGCAATGACGGCCGACCAGCCGTATTTAGGCTAACAGATCATATAAATAGACTGTATTCCTCTGCCAAGATTGCCCAGATAAAGATGCCATTCTCAAAAGAGGAGATTCAAAAAGCCGTATTTGATCTTCTCAGTGTAAATAGGCTCAAAGAGGCCTATATAAGACCAATTGCCTTCATAGGCGATGGTGCAATGGGAGTTCATCCAAGGGAAAATCCCATCCGCGTGGCAATTGCCGCATACCCCTGGGGTGCATATCTCGGTGATGAGGCCGTAACGAAGGGGATAAGGGCAAAAGTTGCCTCTTATACGAGAATGCATGTTAATACATTTATGACTAAAGCAAAGATCTGTGGCAATTATGTGAACTCTGTGATGGCAAAGCTTGAGGTCACATCACTCGGATTTGATGAAGCAATTATGCTCGATACTGAGGGGTATGTGTCTGAAGGAAGCGGAGAGAACATATTTATTGTAAGAAATGGGGTTCTAAAAACCCCTCCGCTTACGTCAATTCTCGAAGGGATTACAAGGAATAGCACAATAGAGATTGCCTTTGATGAAGGGCTCGAAGTGGTAAAAGAGCGTTTTACAAGGGATGAACTCTATATCGCAGATGAAGTATTCTTTACCGGAACGGCGGCAGAAATCACCCCTGTTCGTGAGATTGATGGTAGACCAATTGGGGATGGAAAGCCAGGGGCAATAACAAAAAGACTCCAGTCGAGATTCTTCGATATAGTAAGGGGTAAAGACAAAAAATTCATTAATTGGCTTGACTTCGTCCCCTGGTAATCTCTAATTTCCAGAATGAGCCTATATAAAGGACATCTATTAGGTGGCATTTTTGCTTTTACACTTTATATAGCTGCACTTGTAGTGTTCTTTTCATTTGAACCCAACTTTAAGGTTGTCATATGGTTTGGTCTCTGCATTCTCGGGGCACTCTGGCCGGATGTTGATACAAACAGCTTGGGGCAAAAGCTTTTTTACGGGATATTTCTAACCCTAGACGCTTTTTTTCTCCTCACAAAGCGTTATAAGGATGCTGCGCTTCTTGGTTTTTTCGCATTACTCCCGATTATAGGAAAGCACCGAGGCTGGACCCACACAATCTGGGCCGCATTTGCTGTTCCATTACCTTTACTGCTTTTGCCCGTTATTAGACCAGGACTAGATGTAGGCGGACTCGAATACTATATTCCAGTTGTGATTGGATACCTAAGCCACCTTATTCTAGATAAAGAATTAAAGCTTTACTAGTAATAAAGAGATAATTCTAAGATTTCCTGAAATTTGACAACTGCATATTGTGCTGAGCCTATCTTATAGCGCGCTGATTTCTTAAAATATATTTGAGGATTCTCAAACCCCGCAGTTAAGGCACACGGTCGGTTAGTACTCATCAGCTTAACCCCTTACAGGGCTTACACCTTGAGCCTATCAACCTCGTAGTCTTCGAGGGACCTTTAGGAACCTTACGGTTCGGGAGATTTAATCTTGGGGCAGGCTTCCCGCTTAGATGCCTTCAGCGGTTATCCCTTCCGAGCATAACTACCCAGCGCTGCCACTGGCGTGACAACTGGTACACTAGAGGCTCGTCCACTCAGGTCCTCTCGTACTATGAGCAGACCCCCTCAAATCTCCTACGCCCGCTGCAGATAGGGACCGAACTGTCTCACGACGTTCTAAACCCAGCTCACGTACCGCTTTAA
>CAYMEO010000147.1:0-2563 GCA_964389705.1 uncultured Spirochaetia bacterium | reverse complement strand
AGATTTCACTCAGTTTAAAACCTAAAAAATAGTTTGGCTTCCACAATATCTTGTAGGCAATCTTAGTCTAAATTTGCACATCCAATATACAAGCTATAGGGGATTAAGAAGTAATAGCAGACATCCGAATCCAAAAAATCGTCGATTTATGTCTGATAATCTCATTTGTGTTAACTTGAGAGGAATTTTTAATGTAAATGCTAACAATTTAATACCCTTCGATCTCCATCACTTAGAGCATAGTTTATTATGAATCCGAATTTGATTAGAGTTTCTATATTGATAGCTCTCTTTGATAAAAGGGTTCAGTAAAACTCCTCTATAGGAAGTTAAATCGAGTGCAAGGGTACAACTCACCTTATTAAAAGGTATAAAACTCTTACACCCCTTCTTTACCCTCTTTTTGGATATTTAAGGGCAATAATTGCCTCTACAGATGCTCTTTATAATTTTACCCAGCCTTAGGTGGCACGTATACCCAGAGGAGTTCTGAGTCATCTGCTGTGGCCATCACTTCGTACTCAGTCTTTGGTGGAAAACCAACCCAGTCTCCGGGTCCAACCTCTTTTGTTTGGCCCTCACTTAAGATTTTGAATTTACCCTTTGTGATATAATAGGCAACGTAGGTTTCTGTATTTTTCCAACGCTTCAGTTCATTACCCTTTTTACAATGATACCAGCCAAACCAAAATGGATATGCAGCATTACCCGTGGGAGCGTTGCTCAGGGCATCGCTAGCCGGACCAAAAGCAAGTGTAAGCATTCCACTGCTTCCCGGAATTACATCGCCACAACTGAATTGTTTAAGCTGTGAATTACTAAGAAATCCCATCTTGTGTTCCTCCTTCTTGATAATTTCTCCCCTGCGATCTAACCCATGGTCTATGTAAAGTGATTTTATATCATACTTTAATCCTCTAAGTCAACCCTAATTTTATTAGAATAAAAATTTTGACTCTAGAATCGTAAGTCATCCTGAAATATTATAAATATGCTTGACAACAAACAATTAATCTCCTATGATTGCGTTTAGAAACAACTAAATACAGAAAATTACCCAGTGAGATATTAAAGGAAAACTCCTCATTATTTGTCGCTGAGCACCATACGCAAGAAGGAAAGTAGGGGAGGTTATAATGCATGAATAAAATAGCGAAAGAGGAATTGTTAACAGCCAAAGAAGCATGTGCATACTTAAAGGTAGTCCCTCGAACGCTGTATCGTCATATTAGAGAACATCAAATCCCAGCTCTTAAACTTGGTAGAGAATGGCGTTTTATAAAATCTGAACTCGATAAATGGCTAATGAAAAAGCTTCAAGAATCATTAGAAGAAAGTAGATAAACCGAGCAGTAGATGAGCCGAGTAATTGCCATAATTAATCAAAAAGGAGGAAGCGGGAAAACTACAACCGCTGTAAACCTTGGAGCCTGCCTGGCAAGACTCCGCAAAACTGTTCTACTCATAGATCTAGACCCACAGGCAAATAGCACAATTCACCTCGGACTAAAACCCCATGAAGTTGAGATGAGTATCTACGACATTATGATGGATGAGAAATCGTTTTCTGATATCGTTCTCGGCACAGAGATAGAAAATCTATATATAGCTCCGGCTAACATAAACCTCTCGGGAGTAGAAATAGAGCTTGCTGGAATAGTAGGCAGGGAGATGGTTTTAAAAGATGCTGTTGAGGAAATAAGAAATGATTATGATTATATACTAATTGATTGTCCTCCATCTTTAGGACTCCTCACGGTAAATGCCTTGACGATGGCAAAGGAATTAATTATTCCAGTTCAGACAGAGTTCTTCGCGCTTGAGGGAATGGGAAAACTATTCCAAACTGTAGAGATAGTTAAGAAAAGGCTAAATAGAGATTTGAAAATAACTGGAATTGTACCCACAATGTTTGATACAAGAACAAACATGTCACGCGAGGTTACTGAAAAGATAAAAGAGTATTTTGGAGACAGGGTTTATAAAACCATAATAAGAAAAAACGTAAGGCTTGCTGAGGCATCGAGTCATGGCAAACCAATCGTTCTGTATGATCCCCATTCTACAGGGGCACAAGATTACGAGGCTCTTTCAAAGGAGGTAGATAGTCGTGTCTAGAAAGAAGGCACTCGGAGCAGACCCGCTTAGTTGGATAAAGCCAACCGTCAATATGGATGCTGGTAATCAATCATCTAGCCAAGCTCAGCCAAGCTACGAAGAGACACAAGAAACACAGGAAGTAGAAGAAAAGAAGTTATCACTACCTACCACTCATCACAAAAACATAAATCTTCACATGCCAAAGTTCCAAACCTATGAGGTCAAACTCACAATCAGGCTAAAAGAGGATCAACTCCAATTTCTCTCAAGACTAGAGAGAGAGATTATGAAAAACAGATCGGCTCCCAATAAAAAGGAGAGAATTACTAAAAACTCTATTATAAGGGCAATAATAGATGTATTTCAAGATCTAAAGATTGATACAAATGAAATCGGCGATGAGTATGTACTCTTGAGAAGACTTAAAAAAGCAGTTCGAATGCCAGAGAACAAAATAACAAAG
>CAYMEO010000146.1:0-2573 GCA_964389705.1 uncultured Spirochaetia bacterium | reverse complement strand
AATTTCTTTATTCAAGAAGATGTTCTAAATGCAGAGAGGGTGTGTGTGCTTGGAAGGAGTGTGGCTCTTAATCTCTTTGGGTACCAGAATCCTATAGATGAGACGATAAGGATTGGAAACAGCTCATTCAGAGTAATAGGTGTTTTGAGCCCTAAAGGGCAAACCCCTGGAGGAAGTGATCAGGATGATATAGTTGTAGTTCCCTATACAACACTTCAGAAGAGAGTAATGGGTGTGACAACTGTGGGGAAAATCGCTCTATCTGTGAGGACTCAAGCGGATGTACCAATTGCTCAGGCTCAAATAACTCAGCTTCTAAGAGAGCGCCACCAGATACGCCCTGGTATGCAGGATGATTTCTCCATAAAGACACAGATTGATATTACAAGGAGAATATTTACAATCTCGAAGGTAATGACGATTCTTCTGGGTAGTATTGCTTCTATTTCCCTTATCGTAGGTGGAATCGGGGTAATGAACATAATGCTTGTCTCTGTCACGGAAAGAACAAAAGAGATTGGAATACGCATTTCTGTTGGAGCTAGAGAAAGGGATATACTCATTCAGTTTCTGATCGAGGCTCTTGTACTCTCCCTCATAGGTGGATTAATAGGAATTGTAGTAGGGATAGTAGGTTCGAAAGTCGCATCCTTTTTTACGCGGTGGCCCACACTGGTTTCTTTTAATTCGATACTGCTTGCCTTTAGTTTCGCAGCAGTGGTTGGGATTTTCTTTGGTCTTTATCCAGCAAAGAAAGCGTCTAAATTAGACCCAATTGAGGCGTTGAGGTACGAGTAATATTTGCAGGCATATATCGGCTATCTGTTCTCATTTATATATCTCTCAATTGTATCTACCATATGAAAAGTGGTATGACGCGTTTTTATTCTCTTTATCGCTGTGTCTCCGTATAATTTTCTCATATCGGGATGGTCAATCAACTTTTTGATTTGACGTGCCAGATCCTCTGGATTTTCATTTTCAAAAAGGAGTCCTGTCTTTTCGTGTTCAATGATCTCTGGAATTCCGTCTACATTAGAGCCTATAGAGCAAACACCCATTCCCATTGCTTCCATCAGTGAACGTGGAAGAGCGTCCCGCCGGGAGGGTTGTACGTATAGATCGGCTATCTGTATGATGTTTGAAATATTAGGTTCGTATTTAATCCAAATAATGTTCTTTTCGATCTTTAGTTTTTCTGAAAGGGACTGTAATTTCTTCTGAAATGATAGAGGATGAGGGCTTCCTACAAGTAAAACCGAGATTTTTCCGGAACAATCCCCGGATTTGATTACAGAAGCAATAGCCCGAATTAGGATGTCTTGACCCTTCGGATACTCTAGTCTACCCACGCATAGTATCAAAAAATGATCAGGTGGTATTCCGTACTTCCTTCGAACCTCATCTGCCGATATGTCAGGTTTTAGCTCGGATAGATCAATTCCATTCATTGCCGTGACTACTTTTTCGGGGGGCAATGAGAAATAACGGATTGTATTTCTCCTTACACTTTCTGAGACTGCAAAAATATAATCAAACTTCATAAGTGATTTCTTGATAAAGTAGTATCTCCACCACCTCCAAGCCCAGAATTTCTCCTTATTCTCCGTACTGTGAATCGTTGTAATTTTTTTTATGGATGGAAATGGGCTTGCAGCAAGGGCAACCAGGAAATCCATCGGGTGCTTATGGCTGTGTATCACCTGAATCTGTTTTTCTCTAATACAATTCCTCAATAGCCTTATTGCCTTAATAAGGCGTATGAGGTCAAATCCAAGGAAGGGATTCATGTAGTGCTTTGAAATGATGGGGGTTGTTAAGACCTCGACATCGGCTCCTTCTATTTCTTTTATTTTCTTAAACTGACCTACAAGGGGTCCGGGAGGGGAGATAAAGAGGATCCTGTAGCCCCTCCGTGCAAATTCCTTAGTGATTAAGCGGGTATGGTTCTCTGCTCCTCCCGTAGCAGCATCATCAATGATCTGGAGCATGACTTTAGAAAGATGCGGATTATATTCACCCATGTGTTTTCTATAATCACTAGCTCAGGATTTCCCCTGTTTATGACTTGCAGATAAACTCAAAAATAGCTCAGCGTACTCGGAAATCATATTATCCAAAGAAAAATCCTTTGCCCTTATCTTTGCTTCTTTTCTTAGTTTATCTTTCAATTGGTTATCTCCCAACACCTTTAAAACAGCCTCTGAGATGGCTTGAGGATCCTTAACAGGGACCAGGATTCCGTTTTTCCCATTCTCTATTATCTCACTGGGTCCATGCGGGCAATTTGTTGAAATTACAGGCAGCCCCAATGCCATAGCCTCTACTAAGACATTTGGTAGTCCTTCATAAAGTGATGACAGGACAAATAAATCACACCTTGCCATATATGCAAAAGGATTTTTCTTTACTCCGAGAAAGTCTACTTTATCTTTTATTCCGAGCCCTTCTGCCTGCTTTTTGAGTTCTTCTTTAAGCTCCCCGTCCCCGATTATAATGAGCCTCAGTGGGGTTTTTCTGTTGATGAGATTTACTGCATGGAGCAAATAGTTAAGCCCTTTTTGATTAACTAA
>CAYMEO010000145.1:0-2613 GCA_964389705.1 uncultured Spirochaetia bacterium | reverse complement strand
AGCATTCGCATCTGAGTTTCTGAAGAGTTTGTCTACTTATCTTATATTCAAAAAAACATAACGAACCGTTGAAAGAACTCCTAGGAGATATATAAGCCAGGAAACAGTTTTCCCCTTCCCAGAAAGTAATTTCAATAGGGGATAGGATATAAATCCAAAGCAAAGGCCATCTGCAATGCTGAATGTAAATGGTATCCCGATAAGTGTAAGAAAAGCGGGAATTCCCTCAGTAAAATCATCCCATTTCACATTCTTAACCGCCTGAATCATCAGGCTCCCTACGATAATGAGAGCAGGGGCGGTAATGGGATAAACAAAAACACCATGAGAGACCTCATAACCGCCTCCTATCATCCTCACAAGTGGATAAAACGGAATGGAGATTAGAAAAAGGATTGAGATAATCACGGCAACAAATCCCGTCCTTCCACCCTGAGAGATACCAGTTGTGCTTTCAATATAAGCGGTGACAGTTGAGGTACCTAAGGCAGCCCCTACAGCCGTTCCTAAAGCATCGGCCATTAATGCCCTGCTGGCCCTAGGAAGCCTGCCGTTTCTCAGAAAGCCGGCTACCTGTGCAACCCCTATCAGTGTTCCTATTGTGTCAAACATAACCATGAAGAGAAAAACAATAGTGACGGTTATAAAGTTAGTCTCAAAAGCACCTTTTATATCCATCTTAAGAAATGTAGATGAAAGAGAGGGAGGCAAAGAGACGATGCCTCCCGAATAACGGATAACCCCAAGAAAAAGTCCCAAAATTGCAGAGATGATAATACCTATCAAGATAGCCCCGGTGACCCTTCTTGCCATTAAAACAGCCGTAACTGCCAATCCGAAGATTGAAAGAAGTACAGGGACTTTTCTTAAATCCCCCAGACTTAATATTCCTTCCGGACTCTTCTCTATGATCCCCGATTGAAGAAGTCCTATAAAAGCAATGAAAAGTCCAATCCCGCCTGCTATGGAGTCCTTTAGGGATTGAGGAACGGCATCGACAATCATCTCCCTGATCCTAAAAACGGTTAAGACAATAAATAAGACCCCAGAAATAAAGACTGCACCGAGGGCCTTCTGCCATGCAAAACCCATACCGAGTACCACTGTAAAGACAAAGAAAAAGTTCTCTCCCATTCCGGGGGCAACACCTATAGGATAATTCGCATATAGTCCCATTATAAGTGTCCCAAAAGCAGCCGACAGACATGTTGCCATCATAACAGCGCCGAAATCCATACCGGCCTGTGAGAGAACCGCCGGCTGCACAAAAATTATGTAGGCCATAGTCATAAATGTGGTAAGACCGGCAATAATCTCGGTCTTAAAAGACGTTCCTTTCTCCTTAAAATCGAAGAACCTCTCTATGGCTCGTATGCTAGGATCGGCCTTGGATTTCTCTAGATGAGGTTTTGACACGCAGAAATCTTTAGGTCAGAATTTGATTTTGTCAAGAAAGGGAGAAAACTTTAGAAAGGGCTGTTCAAAAAAGGTAGCAATTCATCAAAGCTGTATGTGTTTTAATACCCTCAAGATCTATAGAGTCTTGTTAATTCTAGTGTGATTCAATATACTTTCACCAAGGGAGATGATGTGTGGGAGTAAGAAAAGCCTCTACACACCAGGAGATAGAAAGAAATTTTATCTTGAAACGGATGAAGGCAGTCCCAATTTGTAGTTCAATATGAAACTCTAATAGAAGATGCATTATTAGTAGTTCTCATGCCAAATGATGATCCGGAATTAATAGAGATTGATTAAAAGGAGATTTAGTCTAAATCTTCCGTTTTGAAATCAACGGTCAAAAAACAATCTAGAAGAGGAAAATCGAGATGAGTGTATCAGAGATACTGCCGAATATAAGCCACAGATTCCGGTGGGTGTGGTATAGAAACGTAATTGTCTGGACGAAGTTTTATAAGTCGAGCATAGTTGCCAATGTCGTAGAGCCGCTTATCTTTCTCCTTGCCCTGGGCTTCGGATTTACTCCCTTAATTCGAAATGTAAACGGGATGAGCTACCTACAGTTTATCGCTCCGGGGCTAATCGCTTATGCCGCAACAAATGCCGCAACGTTTGAATGCACATACGGAGCTTATGCTAGAATGACGCTTCAAAAAACATACGATGCGATAATCTCAACACCCGTAGAGATTGATGAGGTAGTTGTGGGAGAGGTTCTTTACGGTATGACAAAGGCGCTCTTCTCGAGCGGTCTTGTAACGATTATTCTCACTCTTTTTAGGCTCATCCCCTCTACTACGGCGCTACTTCTTCCATTTGTCATACTTCTCACAGGTTTTGTTTTTGCATCTACGGCAATGCTCTTTACGTCTTTTACCCGATCTTGGGATTTTTTCAGCTATTATCTTACGCTCTTTATCGGTCCCCTTTATTTTCTCTCAGGAATGATGTTTCCGATCTCTACGATGCCCAGATGGATACAGGATGTTGCTTGGGTTACTCCACTCTATCACTCCGTAGAGTTCTCGCGCGGACTCGTTATGGGAAAACTCAGATGGAGCATGGTTACAGACGCCGCATGGCTTCTGGTTTTTGGAACGTTTGCCTTTATGTATGCGGTAGTGAGAATCAGAAAAAGGATGGTAGTGTAGG
>CAYMEO010000144.1:0-2821 GCA_964389705.1 uncultured Spirochaetia bacterium | reverse complement strand
ATTGTAGAGGATGATAAAAAGACAGCGGCTTACCTCTCTAAGGGGCTATCGGAGAGCGGATTTATTGTAGACACCACGGATAAGGGGGAGGAGGGGCTTCGCCTTGCATGCACATTGGATTACGACCTCATTATACTCGATGTGATGCTCCCAGGGCGTGACGGATGGTCGGTCATCACTGAGATAAGGCGAAGTGGCAAGCAAACCCCGGTTCTGTTTCTGACTGCGCGTGACTCGGTTCAGGACCGAGTCAAAGGGCTAGAACTCGGTGCAGATGACTACCTGGTAAAGCCCTTTGCATTCTCAGAACTCCTTGCCCGAACGCGTTCAATACTCCGCCGTAGCCCTGTGCGCCAGCCCGAAATACTGCGCATATCAGACCTAGAGATCGATCTTCTGAGACACAAGGCAACACGAGGCGGAAAGCACCTTGACCTTACGCCGAAGGAGTTTGCTCTTCTATCGCTTCTTGCTCGGCGCACAGGTGAAGTTCTATCAAGAACGCTTATTGCCGAGCAGGTCTGGGATATGAACTTCGACAGCGACACAAACGTAGTAGATGTGGCAGTCCGTCGTCTTCGCAGAAAGGTAGACGATCCCTTCGAAAAGAAGCTTATTCATACGGTTCGCGGGGTAGGATATGTCCTCGAAGACAAATAATAAGAAAATCAAAATAGCTGTGTCGCCTTACCGTGCATTCTGGTCATCAATAATAGGCAGACTGACCATCTTATATACTCTGTCTGCTTCCGGAATACTTGTTATATCCACTGTATTTCTATATCGGGTGCTTGTAAGCAGCTTAGAAACAGAGGACAACGAGTTTATCGACGATAAGATACATGTTTTGCAGAGTATTTTATTAAAAAACCCCTATAACCTAGAAGCCATCAGTGAGCAGATAAAATGGGAGGGAACCCCCCTTGGGGATTCTCAGTACTATATCAGGGTTTTGGATGAAAAGGGAAATACTTTAATTGAGACGCCCGGCATGGGCAATATTGTTAATCCATCTTCATTTCCACATCTGACTAATGATAGAGATCCACCGAAAGAGATAAAATGGAGATCGCCTAAAGGCAGAGCCTACCTCCTAAAGACTGCATGGGCAGAAACTGCTTCTTTCCAAGATGAACGGCATCCAAAAGAGATGCTAAAAAGCCTTGGATTTGATGTTAGCTCTATTCAAAGAGAAAAGAGGCTTTTTCAGATTGCCCTGGATGTATCTGATGATGAAGCCCTTGTGGCCAATTATCGGCGAAAGTTCCTGACTGTCCTCCTCTTAGGTGTCCTATCCTCAGCTGCAGCAGGTGTAATCGTTGCCAGCAAAGGAATGCATCCATTAAAAGAAATCACGAAGGCAGCCCAAAGGATCAAGGCAACTCAACTTCACGAACGGATTAGTCCAACAAGATGGCCTAATGAGCTGACGGAACTTGCCACTGCATTTGATGAGATGCTTGATCGTCTTGAGAACTCCTTCAACCAGCTATCTCAATTCTCAGCAGACCTAGCCCATGAGTTGCGCACACCGATCAATAACCTCATGGGCGAAGCCGAAGTAGCCCTTTCCAGAACTAGGACCCCGGATGAATATAGACACATACTTGAATCGAGCCTTGAAGAATACGGAAGACTCTCACGTATGATTGACAGCTTGCTTTTTTTAGCGCGCGCCGAAAGCAGAGACGCCTATATCAAACGCTCCCTGTTTAACGCATTTAAAGAGATCAAGGCAGTTCAGGAGTTTCATGAGTCTGTAGCCGAAGAACAGGGAATCGAGGTTACCTGCCAAGGTAATGCACTGCTAAATGCAGATCCAATCCTATTTCGGCGTGCGGTAAGTAATCTACTCTCCAATGCCCTTCAGTACACCCCGCGCGGTGGAAAAGTCACACTTTCAGTTAAGCAGACAGGCGACGAATATGTTGAAGTCAGTGTAAGCGATACTGGCTCGGGCATTGATCCAGAGCATCTTCCAAGGATTTTTGACCGCTTCTATAGAGCCGACCGTGCCCGATCCCAACACCCACAGGGTGCGGGACTTGGGCTGGCAATTGTCAAATCCATTATGGACCTCCACGGCGGCACAGTCACAATTGAGAGCAAACCTAATGAGGGAACAATAGTTATCCTAAGATTCCCCAACAGCCTAACCCATAGGATTACACAAGTGTAATCCTTCTGTCATTTTCTCATCACCATATGACTGATACGATTAGAATATTTACAATGAAAAGACAGGGGGTCGTTTTCTCTAATAATCAATGCGATTTTTATTTATTCGATGTGGTTTAGAATCCCTGTCGGCGTTTGTTAGAGTGCAGCGGCAGAGAAGATATTTGTAAATGAGAGTCGCGTGTATAGCAAATTCATGGATTCCATCGGTATATGCCAATAGCATACAGGTAATGAAGATGTGTGAGGCGATTGCTGGTCTCGGACACGAGGTGACTCTCTTTGTAGGTACTAATGAAAAAGAAGAGATTCAACTCGAAGAAGGTGATATATTCAGCTCATACGGCGTAGAAAGAATATTTGAGATTAAAAAAATACCTTTAAGAATAAATTCCATCCATGCTCTCATCTCTTCGGTCTATGCCAAGCTCAAGAAAACAGAGCTATGTTATACAAGAAGCATTTATGCAGCCTCCCTTATACCAAGGCTTGGTATTTTAACTATCTTCGAGGCCGATAATCCAATCTATTGGAGGCTAGGCAACCGAATCGCCCCTTTACTCTTAAACTCACCTCGTTTAAAAATACTATCCATATCAAATTCACTCACAAAATTGTATATAGAGAGATACAAAATAAATCC
>CAYMEO010000143.1:0-2881 GCA_964389705.1 uncultured Spirochaetia bacterium | reverse complement strand
GGATAGAAAGAGATTGACCGAAGGGATTAAATACATTAAACTAGATGCCTTAAATCTTCGCCGAATTTCCCGAAGGTGGGAAAGCGGGGAACCCAGGATTTTGGGGCGAATCATGATAAATGTAGGGTTATTCTCCAGACCCGAGCCCGTCAGCTAACCCCGCAGGCGTTAGGAGAAAAAATGAAATATGACCTCTTTGATTCTTTAATTTCCAACACCAGGAATCACAAGACTCCTCTGATTTACATATAGAATCCTTTTATGAAAGAAACCATCCTCTTAGGGCTTAATCTTCTTCTACTGATTCTATTTATCAAACTCCTTCGGACGAAGAATCTTCTTTCATACCTAAGCGGCGGCAGGTGGTGGCTTACTTGGCTCTCAGTTGGGGTTATCACGTTTATGGATGAATTTACGTCCATATTCTATGCCCCGAGCGAGGCACATAGGTTCATAGGAAGTAAGGCTATATTTTTTCTTGTTTTTACTGCTGTTCTCATTCGGTACTTGACGACTCGAATGACTGAGATTGCAGAAATTCTCGAGAAAAATGGGATAAAAGGGGGAGGCGTTTACTCGTTTTCCTACTTTGTGCTAGGTCCTACAGTCTCATTTATTGCCGTTGCCTCTATTATGGTTGACTACATACTTACGGCCTGTATCTCCTCTGTGAGTGCCATAGCAAATGGAACAACATTCTTGTCACTCCCTCCATTTGTGAGAACCATTCTTCCCTTTGTCCTGATATGGTTTATTGCAGGACTTAATATCCTTGGAATAAGGGAGAATGCAAGATTTACGTTCTCTATATTTGTGGTGGCTATCTTTATCGTGCTCAACCTTATTACCCTTGGTTTTTTTAACCTTACAACACACAACGTAGAGGTGGTGAAGGAAGGTTTTAGTAGCGTCTATACAGATCTTACAGAGCATAGTATCTTTCATGCGATATACGCTGTTACCGTAGGGGTAGGGAGCTCCGTTTTGGCTTATTCAGGGGTTGAATCTGTTATACAGACGGCGGGGCTTGTAAAGAGCTGGCGTGATATTGGAAAGGCCTATATATTTCTTGCGCTTACTGTTGGAATTATTACCCCTCTTGTTTCAACACTCGTTCTTTCATCCCCAATTGATTTTCGCGCCCATGAAGAAGACCTAATTACGTACTATGCGAGGGTTGTGGGTAACCCCGCATTCAGCCTTGCTGTCGGTGCCCTGGCAAGTATTACTCTTATGATGGCTATAAATACGGCATTCGTTGCATCAAGCGAACTGCTTGAGCGAGTATCTCATCGTTATGGTTTTAAATGGTTCATTAAGACCAATTCTCAAGGCTCCCTCTATAGGATTCATCTGCTTAGTGCGATCTTCTATTCGATAATCCTTATCGTTACAGGTGGCGCTCAAGCAATCCTTGCTGAGATGTATGCAATAGGGCTTCTTGCCAGCTTCTGTATAAACATGGGCAGCCTCTTAATATACCGCTTCTTTAAAGGGACTCAAGAGATAAGGGAATATTCTACATCCCGTATTGGAACGCTCTTTATTTTTTTAGTGTTCCTTGCGTGTTTTATTTATCTTGCCTTTCATAAGCCATATGGAACTGGTCTCTGGGCGATTTCAGTGGCTTTCCTGCTTGTGGTTGGGACTCAGGTTGCAAGGAAGAGGGCGCCTGAGATTAAGGAGATAGAGAGAACAGATTTTCCTATGGATCTCATCACGAGGATTGCGGAGTGCAATGAAAACACAATCCATATCTACTTTAAAAGGCCGGGTGAGAAGAAAGATGAGTTGAGAAAGGATGCTTTTTTCATAACCTTCTTCTCTCCGAGGCAGGGAATTCCGCCTAAGGTGGATGAAAATTATTTTAGGTTCCCTATATTTAAGGCTCAGGGAGTTTATCACTCTATTCTCGCGATTCTCTATGCACTGAGAGCCGATCTTCCTGAGAAGAGGTTTGTGATTCACTTTGGATGGCCCCTGTCGTCTTGGTTTGACAGATTGGCCGTAGGCCTTTTTACATTTAATCTTATGAAACTCCCAAAGCTTTTTCCGGAGTTTGAATTTGTGATTGAATATAGTCCTCGATAAATCCCTTTCCGAATAGGTTGTGTGTATTTTTTAGGGATACATATGATGTACCCCTACTATAGGTGAAATACCTACAGGCGTTGTGCAGATTGCTGGCGGCTGCGTAAGAATTCAATTAAGCCGGGCAATATTGATATGAGAATAATTACATATATCACTAGCGTGAAGTTCTGTTTGACAATTGGAATGTTACCGAAGAAATAACCAGCGCAGAGAAGAAGGACAACCCATACAATGCCTCCTATTATGTTGTAACTGAGAAAACGCAAATAGTTCATATTGGCAATACCCGCTACAAAAGGCACAAATGTACGTATAATTGGGATGAATCTTGCCAAAATAATCGCTTTCCCACCGTGCTTTTCATAGAACTCGTGGGCACGCTCTAGATATTTTTTATTCAGAAAGCGGACATCTTCTTTATAGAAGATCTTTGATCCTACAAAGTGTCCTATGGAATAGTTCACCGTATCTCCTACCACGGCTGCAGTGGCAAGTAGTATAAGCAGCCATCTGATCTCAAGCGATCCGCTGGCTGCAAAGGTACCTGCAGCAAAAAGCAGTGAGTCTCCGGGAAGAAACGGAGTCACCACAAGCCCGGTCTCACAGAAAATGATGATAAAAAGGATTAGATTAGTCCAGATGCCATAATTCTGTATAACTGTATTCAGATACTTATCGAGATGTATAAAAATCCTCATGAATTCTGTAGTTAATTCCATATTTCCTCCTTTGTGTATGAGCCTTCTGTGGAGTGATTATTATCTCACAATAATGGCTAATTACAAAG
>CAYMEO010000142.1:0-3173 GCA_964389705.1 uncultured Spirochaetia bacterium | reverse complement strand
TCCCCAACTGGTAAGTATCTCCATACCTATCTGGGGAGTATTTGTTGTATTTATTTGACAAGATAAACGTTTTATGATTATAATTTAAGATTCACTTTAGATTTACAGGAGACAGTAGTTAATGCCCACAATCAACCAGCTTGTCAAAGAGGGAAGGGAGCAGCTAAAGAAGAAAAGCAAGGCCCCTGCGCTTCAGGGTTGTTCTCAAAAAAGGGGTGTATGTGTCAGGGTATATACTACTACTCCGAAAAAGCCTAATTCGGCTCTAAGAAAGGTTGCTCGTGTAAGGCTTACTAATGGCATTGAGATAACGGGCTATATTCCCGGCGAAGGGCATTCTCTTCAGGAGCACTCTGTTGTACTTGTAAGGGGTGGTAGGGTAAAGGACCTTCCGGGTGTAAGATACCACATCGTAAGGGGCGCACTGGATGCAACGGGCGTGCAGAATAGGAGAAAGAGCCGCTCGAAGTATGGTGCTAAGAGGCCTAAATAGAGTATCACTTAGAGCTTAGTACCACTAGAAGTAGGAATAAAAGGGAAAATTAAAATGTCAAGAAAAGGTTCGGTTTCAAAGAAAAGGACTTATGTTGATCCTAAATACGGCGATTTGACCATAGCTAAGTTCATAAATTCACTTATGTATGACGGCAAAAAAAGCAAGGCCGAGAGACTCTTCTATAGGGCCATTGATATAGTAGGCGAAAAGATGGGGAAAGATCCGATTGAGGTGTTTCGTACGGCGATGGAAAACGTAAAACCACTAATTGAGGTGAGACCGCGCAGGGTTGGTGGAGCTACTTATCAGGTTCCAGTTGAGGTAAATACGTTTCGGCGTCAGTCCCTGGCTATAAGGTGGATAATTAACGCTGCAAGGGGTAGACAAGGGAAGTCAATGGAAGAGAAACTATCGGCAGAGATTATGGATGCGGCTCAGGGGCGCGGAGGAGCCATTAAGAAAAAGGAAGACGTACAGAAGATGGCTGAAGCCAATAGGGCTTTTGCCCATTATCGTTGGTAGATTAGGGGGAAAGAGAATTGAGCAGTAGCATAGATATAAAGAGGACTAGAAATATTGGTATTGTTGCTCATATAGATGCCGGAAAAACTACGACTACAGAGCGTATACTCTACTATACAGGTCTCACATATAAAATAGGCGAGGTCCATGAGGGTACTGCCACAATGGACTGGATGGAGCAAGAAAGAGAGCGGGGAATTACAATTACCTCTGCTACGACTACCTGTTTTTGGCGTGATCATAAAATAAACATCATTGATACACCAGGACACGTGGATTTTACAATCGAGGTCGAGAGGTCTCTTAAGGTGCTCGATGGCACAGTTGTTGTCTTTGATGGTGTGGGAGGGGTTGAGCCACAGTCTGAAACTGTATGGCGACAGGCTGACCGATACAGAGTCCCTCGAATCGCCTTTGTAAATAAGATGGACCGTATAGGGGCGAATTTCTTCAGGGTTGTTGATCAGATTAAAAACAGATTGAATTCTAATCCTGTTTTTGTTCAGATTCCCTGGGTCGAAGATGATGAGTTCAAGGGAATAATTGATCTCTTGGAGATGAAGCTTATAGTTTGGGATGAAGACTCTCTTGGGTCTCAATATGAATTTGTAGAAATTCCAAGCGAAGTAAAAGACGAGGCTGATAGGGAAAGAGAAAAACTCATTGAGTCGATTGCTGATCTAGATGAGGAGATAATGGAGAGATATCTCGACGGGCAGCCTATTACAAAGGAACAGATAAAAGATGTATTAAGAAAATCCACTATTGAAATAAAGGCGGTCCCGGTTTTATGCGGTTCTGCATTTAAAAATAAGGGTATTCAGACCCTTCTAGATGCGGTTGTGGACTATCTTCCTTCCCCGATAGATTTACCACCGGTAAAGGGAATAAATCCAGAAACTGGTCAGGAAGAGTTCAGGCGTCCAGAAGAAACCGAGCCGTTTTCCGCGCTTGCCTTTAAAATAATGACCGATCCATTTGTCGGACAGCTTACGTATCTTAGGGTGTATTCAGGAAAGCTCGTTGCCGGAACCACAGTTTATAATTCAACAAAAGGTACAAGAGAAAAGATCGGAAGGCTTCTTAGGATGCATGCAAACAAACGCGAGGAGATTAAGGAGGTAAGCGCTGGGGATATCGCCGCCGCCGTTGGTCTTAGGAGCACAATCACGGGTGATACTCTATCGGATGAGAAGAGACCCATAATTCTCGAGAGCCTTCAATTCCCTCAGCCGGTTATCTCTGTTGCAATTGAGCCAAAGACTAAGGCCGATCAGGAGAAGCTGGGAATTTCCCTTGGCAAGCTTGCAATTGAGGATCCTTCTTTTAAGGTGAGATATGATGAAGAGACAGGACAAACAATCATATCTGGCATGGGAGAGCTTCACTTAGAAATAATTGTTGATCGCCTAAGACGTGAATTCAAGGTAGATGCAAACGTTGGAAAGCCTCAGGTAGCTTATAGAGAGACGATTACTGTACCTGCTCAGGCAGAAGGAAAATTCATACGTCAGACAGGGGGACGCGGTCAGTACGGTCATGTAAAGATTAGGGTAGAGCCTCGTGAAAGAGAGAGCGGATTTGAATTTATAGACGAGATTAAATCTGGGGCAATTCCAAAAGAATATATACCAGCGGTAGAGAAGGGTATTAGGGAGGCAATGGAGACAGGGGTTATAGCTGGGTATCCGGTTGTTGACATTGCGGTAAGGTTGTACGATGGCTCTTATCACGAGGTAGATTCATCGGAGATTGCATTTAAGATTGCGGCATCTATGGCATTTAAAGATGCCGTAAGGCGTGCAGGAGCTATAATACTTGAGCCTGTTATGAGTGTTGAGGTTGTTGTACCTGAGGAGTTTATGGGTGCCGTAATCGGTGATCTAAGTTCAAGGAGAGGTAAGATATTAGGCACGGAGCTCCGAGGTGGGATGCAGGCCATAAAAGCAGAGGTGCCTCTTGCAGAGATGTTTGGATATGCAACCAATCTAAGGTCTATGACTGAGGGGCGGGGGACATTTACAATGGAATTCTCTCACTACTCCAATGTTCCTGAGGTACTCTCCGAGGGAATTAAAGCCAGAGTAAAGAGTATGTAATAAAAGGAGAAATAGCAATGGCTAAGCAGAGGTTTGAGAGGAAGAAGCCGCATCTG
>CAYMEO010000141.1:0-3271 GCA_964389705.1 uncultured Spirochaetia bacterium | reverse complement strand
CTCTCCCCCTTCCTCATCTCCCCCTCTCTCATCCCCATTAATCTGTTAATCTCCAGTAAAGACAAACCTATGTGTTTGTAATCATTGAGACGGGCACAGAGATTTATCTCTACCAATTAATTCAGCCTCTCAACAGAAACACTCAGTGCCTGAGGGCCAGTGATTGACGTTGTAATCATACCTAATGACGTACCCATATTTATTTTCTTTACTGGAAGAGTAGTGGTAGACGGATTAATCCTCTGACCCGGAAGCGACTCGAATGTGAATTTGAGTTTAGCGTCATCTGGAAGACCGAATACCTCGGCTGTAATAGGGACTGGTTTTCCAGTGCCTGTATCTGGTATGATGATGTTATAACCCCACGCTTTTAAATCCGCCTTGATAATATCACCCCCTGGTTTTTTAAGACTTATTCGAACTGTCCCATCTCCACCTACCACAGTAGAGGGCAAATCGTGAAATTTTAATGCGACCTCATCCCTTCTTATAGCAACTATATCACCTTTTATAGATCTATTTTCTCTAGTATCACGAATACTCACCTCAAAACCCCCGGGATGGGAGATCTCCACAGGAGGTATGATAAGAGTAGTGTTAAGTTCGCCAAAACCGATTATGATGTCGCCAAGCGGCTGCGGTCTATTAGATTTGATAGTCGGCTTTTCTTTAGACAAAGAGACCCTTAAGCTGCCTTTGCGTCCTGTAGCGATAAGAGATTCAGCATCGGATTCGGATTGAGAAACAATAATTCTCTCCCATCCATCATCTGTTTCCCTAACGTCTACAACCGGATTATCCCTTGAGAAGCTACCTTTAGGAAAGGTTCTTACAGTTGTAATTTTCCCTGTATACTGAGGATTAACAAAGAATTCTCCAACTATTGAACTGAATTCCACTTCACTGTACATCGGAATCTCCGAATGAATTCCCTCTTCTTTCTGACCCCCTTTTTCCTCAGCCTTTGACATCTGATTGGTATATTGCCCCCCTTTCCCCAATAACTCAGATTGAACCTGATGGGACAGGCAGATTGAAAAGAATGTGATGAGAATATTTGCAAGTAACGTATTTAGTCCAATATTTCCTTTCATTTATTTCTCTCCGAATTGCCTTTAGTATATTTTCCTTCGATCTTATTAATACTGCGGCATTTATTATATCCTTCAAATTCCACTTGACAAACCCTATGTTTAGTGTGCATAATATTATCAATCACAAAGTTTCAAATGCAACTCTGACAGAACCGAAAGAATAAATTTCCTTTGTTTCATGAGTTCTAGCTTAAAGTTCTAAGTGAAAAAGAGTCTAAAGATTCATGGTAAGAGCATCTAAAGCATCTCAAAATTCCGAAGATAAAAACAGGGAAGTAGAGGTTGAGTCTCAACAATTTCTCAATCTAAATGAATTGAGAAATAGAAGACCCACGGAGCTAATGAGAATGGCAAGAGACCTAAACATTGAAGATACGTCTCGTATGTCAAAGCAGGACCTTATATATGCAATCCTGCGAGCACAAAGCGAGAAAGAAGGCATTATTTATGCCGAGGGCGTACTTGAAATACTCTCGGAAGGCTACGGTTTTTTAAGATCTCCCAAGTACAGCTATCTTCCGGGACCGGATGATATATACGTCTCTAAATCTCAGATACGCTCATTTAATCTTAAGACCGGCGACACAACCGGTGGTCAGGTTCGGCTTCCAAGGGAAGGAGAAAAAAACCTCGCACTCCTTAAAATCGAGCATGTAAATTATGACACGCCTGAATTCTGTAGAGACCGCGTGCCCTTTGAGAGCCTTGTCCCGCTTCACCCTGAAGAGAAAATTCATCTGGAATATGACCCCAATGATTTTTGTACAAGGGTAATGGACCTATTCATTCCCGTTGGAAAGGGACAAAGAGCACTTATTGTTGCGCCACCGAGAACTGGTAAGACCATTCTCCTTCAAAGGATCGCAAATGCAATAACTAAGAACCACCCAGAGATAGTCCTTATAGTGCTCCTTATTGATGAACGCCCTGAAGAAGTAACGGATATGGAAAGATCCGTGAAAGGAGAGGTTGTGAGCTCCACATTTGATGAACCGCCGCAACGTCACATCCAGGTATCTGATATGGTTCTCGAAAAAGCAAAGAGACTTGTAGAGCATGGAAAAGATGTGGTTATTCTACTCGACAGCCTTACAAGGCTTGCACGCGCAAGCAACACAGTAACCCCAGCAAGCGGGAGGGTTCTCTCCGGAGGAATTGAAGCAAACGCACTTCAAAGACCAAAGAGATTTTTTGGTGCTGCAAGAAACACCGAAGAGGGCGGAAGCCTAACGATAATCGCTACGGCTCTGATTGATACCGGAAGCAGGATGGATGAGGTAATATTTGAGGAGTTTAAGGGCACAGGAAACATGGAGGTCTATCTCGATAGAAAACTCGCAGATAAGAGAACATTCCCTGCAATAGACCTCCATCGCTCGGGAACAAGAAAAGAAGAGCTTCTATTATCTGAGGATGTTCTAAACAGGGTATGGCTCTTGCGCAAGGTTCTAAGTCCTATGAGCACAATAGAGGCAATGGAATTCCTACTGGAAAAAATGAGAGGAACAAAGTCAAATAAAGAGTTCCTTAATTCAATGAATCAGTAGCCCACTAACATACCTGATAAAGCCCTATTGGATAAAGGGCATAGATACATTGGGCTTTACCATTGTAAACTCCGCAAAAGGATTTCTAAATACTGAGATTCTCCTAGAACTTGTACTGGGTGAAATGAATGTACTTCAGGGTGACATGAGTCAGTGTCGTTTTAGTAAGTGCGATTGCAAGCGGCTCTGGTTACAGGATTAACTGCATCTCTGGGATTTGATTTTAGATAAAATTGGGTTAAAATAAAAAAGCCCGCTGTTCTAGGTGAGAAGATAAAACAGCAGGCCTTTTAACTCTAAAGAAGAACTGGAGGGGCAAAAAGGTGAGTTAAAGCTTACTTCTTTTTCTTAGTTCCACCCTTTTTGCTTCCTCCTTTCTTGCCACCCGATTTCTTAGTGGCTTTCTTTGTAGCTGCCATCTAGAACCTCACCTCCTTGTCAGAAAGTGTGTTAAAACAAAAAACCCTTCGTCTTCGTTGCCAAAAACGAGGGGTAACCTTTTTGCTTTCTCGATAGTTTGAATTTCCATTAGCGACTTCTTAGCAGAACTTTAATTTGTTTTAAAAAGTTTGTCAAGTGTTTTTTCACATCTTTCTACATAATATTGTGCGTGGTGATTTTTTATACACC
>CAYMEO010000140.1:0-3308 GCA_964389705.1 uncultured Spirochaetia bacterium | reverse complement strand
ATTGGGTAAAGGTACATCTTGAAATCGCTTTGTTAAAAGCTAATTACCTTCTGACACTCTCTTATGGATTTTGCTAAATCAACCATGCTTGCCCACTCTATGCCTTCAACCACCATATCTTCTGTAATTCCCCTTGTCTGAGCGCACTGTGTGCAGAGTCTTATCCTTACGCCTATTCCCAGAAGCTCTTTAATCTTACCCCCAGTATTCTGCCCTGATATCTCCTCGGGTGGCATTTGGCCCTTGTGTGCACAGAAGACCCCATCGTTTAAGAGAAAGATCTCTACACTCATATCGGCACCTATAAGGGCACCAGAGAGCCTAAACCCATTCCAGGCCCTCATACTACTCGGAGCTTCATTTATAATGATTACGGCTCTTTCCATCTTAACTACCCCCTCTAAAATAAATATATTGAAGGTGCTTAGTTAGAAACAATAGGCTGACCCATTCTGGGGTTTTTATAATAATTTGGCCTCTAAATTGTATAGATATCTCATAATCACCTCTAATACTTATTTTCTTAAAGCAAAATTTAATATTGTTTACTCTGCTGTTACACCTCCGTCCACGTTGAGTATTGATCCTGTAGCCCAAGACGAATCATCGGATGCGAGATATAGTATAGCGCGGGCAACCTCTTCAGGCCTTCCATTTCTTCCCATTGGGTGATAAGATTCCCACCTCTTCATACGCTCAGGGATTTTCTCTTTTGGAATACCCAGGGTTTCAAATATTTCTGTTTCTACGACCGCCGGGCACACGCAATTTACCCTTATTTTATAAGGGACAAGCTCAAGTGCAAGTGCCTTTGTAAGCATGATTACACCCGCCTTTGAAGCCGAATATACTGATGTTGAACCTGCTCTGTATCCTTTCATCCCAAGGATGCTTGCGACATTTACTATTGCGCCTCCGCCTCTTTTTTCCATCTCAGTGACTGCGTACCTGCACATAAAGAATGTACCCTTGAGATTAATATCCATAATACGGTCATATTCACTTTCAGTAACATCTGTTATCTTAATTCCCCGAAACACGCCTGCGTTGTTTACAAGTATATCCAAGCCCCCAAACCTGCGTGCTGTTTCTTTGATAACCCTTTCTGTATCGCTTACATTTGATATGTCGCCGACAACATAGTCGGCCCTGCCGCCATTTCTTTGAACTGTATCTACGGTTTCTATGAGTTTACTTTCCCTTCTTCCAATTACTACTACTGTTGCTTCCTCTTGGGCAAAGAGGATGGCTGTAGACCTTCCTATTCCTGTTCCTCCGCCTGTTATGAGTGCAATCTTGTTCTGTAATTTCATTCTATTTTTCCGTCTTGTGATTTTGGTTTTGTGATCTGATATGTATGAGAGAGACTATTGCACAATGCGTTGCTACCGGTTCCTATCCAATGTGCCTTTTCAAAAAGTCCAGTGTTTTTTGGTTGAACTCCTCTGTCTTTTCATAGAGTCCTGCATGAGAACAGCCCTCAAAAACCACTAACTCAGAATTCTTAATATTACCCTTCATTGTGTTGGCAAAACGAGTTGAGGTTACCATATCATATTTACCAAATGTAATAAGCGTAGGTGCCTTTATCTTACCTATCTGAGACTCACAGTCATGAGATATAACGGCATTGGACTGCCTTATAAAGGCATCCACGGGTTGTGCTGGTCTTCCCCTTACAAAGTCAGAAAGCGCCTTTATATAGTCGGGTTTGGCAGCATAGAGTTCAGGGGTAAAGCACCATGGGAAGATACCTAAAATCACCATCTCCGTAACACTACCCAAGGCTTTGGCCATCACCTGCCAGCCTTCTACAACGGTTTTAAGGAATGGGTCAGTTTTTGTCCAGCCGCTGTGTATTGATAATGACTTAACCTTGCTCGGATACTTTGCTGCAAGCCACATACCTGTAGCTGCACCTAATGAAACACCTGCTATATGTGCTTTCTCTATTCCCACTGCATGCATGAACCCTGCTATGTCATCGGCAAACAGTTCGGTAGAGTAAGCACCTTCCGGTTTATCAGTTTCACCTGCTCCTCTTGGATCTACAGAGAAGCACGTAAAATACTTTGAGTACTCTGGAATCTGAAAGGCATAACAGGCATTATCGGCACTTAAAAAAGGTATAAGAATAAGCGGTTCTCCACTGCCTGTTTTCTCATAATTCATATTTATACCATTTACTTTTATTTTAGGCATCTGTCCTCTCCCCTCTAGTTTATTCTTACTTATCCTGTGCGTTTATCAAGGTATATTATATGGGATTTTTTGTCAATGCATTGTTTTAAGACTTTAATTTAAATTTAGGTATAATTATAAAAAATATCTCTGTATAATTCAGATACAGTTGAGTTTAGAGATTGCCTGTATTGTATTCTGAATATATTGGAGTTCTATTTTTATATGAATAATAACAAAAATATGAAAACCATTTTCATTGCCGATGAGGATAACACTGTAAGAAGATCCATAAGTACTTTATTTACCGATCTTGGCTACAGGGTTATATCCGTATCGAGCGGCTTAGATGCTATATCCAAGTTGAAAGAGATAAAACCAGATATAGTGATAGCCGATGTTTCTCTACCCAATGGAGACGGATATGAGGTATCGAAGAAAATAAAGGATGATCCGGCTCTTGAAAGCATTCTGGTTATTTTAATTGCCTCTTCAATTGGTGTATTTGATGAAGTAAAAGCTGCCGAAGTAGGCGCAGACGATTTCATGATAAAGCCACTTAAACCCGAAAAAATAATGAAAAAGGTAGAATCTTTAATTAACCAGTGCGAAGAGAGAAAAATAGGTTCTATGTTTAATCCCCTTTCCTATACCAAGAATGTGATAGAAGAGTCTGGTAGGCCTGAGATGTTTAGTGAAGATACAAATCACGAAGGAGAGTCTCTAGAGTGTGAATCATATAGAGAGGGGTATAACGACGGCAATGCAGAAATCAAAATACAACGAGAGGCGGCTGATTTCGATGAGATAATTCTTCTTGAAGAGGACTGTGAATTATACAGGGAAGCTGAGTATAAAAGTAATGATAAAGAGATAATGGTAGAATCAGAGGCATCTGAGTTAAGTTCTAATGAGGAAATAATACTACTTGAAGAGGAACTTATGGAAAGTGCCACAGATGTTGAGTCGGATACCAAAAGAATAGAGACCCTCGATGAGAAATCAAAAATTGAGATTGTAGATAGAGTAAGTGAGATTGTTATGAAGAGGTTGAGTAAGGTTATACCTGAGTCAATATCCAAAGTGGTGGATTCAGTTCTTAAAGAAGAGATTAGGAAGATTAAAGA
>CAYMEO010000139.1:0-3360 GCA_964389705.1 uncultured Spirochaetia bacterium | reverse complement strand
TAGAATGATTCCCATACTAAACAATACAAAGAGATTACTCAACCCTCCCACACTTGTATTCCCCTTCACGAAATTTCCGATAATACCCTTTATCCCTCTACAATGCATTTTTCCCTCCAACCCTCTCAATGACATTGTTCGTCCTCCTTAAATTAGGATTTAGTTGATACCCATTTGCAAAGGGTATGCCACGGGAGTAGGAATAGAAGAGAGATGTATAGAATTTTTTTGATTATATATAGATAGAGAGTAATTACTGATCAGTACTATGAGTTGCTAAACTTGGAGAGGTGGATAAACCGCTGGACAGTTAAGCACACAAGCCTTATTTCTAGGCATTTTTGGCACGGATTTTTTTCAATTGAAAGCGACGAATCAAACAGAGATTGCGCCTCTATTTGTGCTCGTAGCGATAATTCGATAAATCCTGCTGCGAATGCACTCAACTCGCTCAGTATAAGCCCCTTGAACCAATCCTTGTTATTCAATTGGTTATAGTATACACACGTGCTCAGTGAGCGGTTTCATAAGTGGTATGTAATTTGCAAAGTTGTTAATGAATGATTGGGTTGTAAGGAGGTTCTTATGAAAAAGATAGAAGCTATAATAAAGCCATTTAAACTCGATGATGTTAAAGAGTCATTAAATGAGGTGGGGATTCAGGGACTCACGGTTGTGGAAGAAAAGGGATTTGGAAGACAGAAGGGACATACAGAACTTTACAGAGGTGCGGAGTATGTCGTAGATTTCTTGCCTAAGATAAAGCTTGAGATTATAGTCCCCGATAGTATGTTAACAAAGGTGGTCGATGCCATAACAGCCAGTGCTAGGACCGGGCAGATTGGAGACGGAAAAATCTTTATACTTCCTGTGGAAGAGGTTATAAGAATAAGAACCGGTGAGCGCGGAGAAGAAGCGCTTTAAATAGATGGCTGAGAGCCGCATCAAAAACGCTTTCTTGCTCCTTCACTATCGGAGGCTTAATCTTATAGATTATCTTTTTTACTTAATATGGGTTTCTGCCCTTTAGACGTCTGTGATTCCAAGCCCACACCGATCTTTGTTCATATTGACTTGTTTGTTGATGTGAATATACGATTAAGACTGGTGGCTTGCGAATAACTGTAACCCTCAACGAGTTGGAGAAACGGTGGCATTCCTACTTATAGTCATAATTCTCGGGGTCTTGATAGCCGCATTCGTGGGCATATACAACTCCCTTGTCAGATTAAGGAACACAGCAGACCAGTCTTGGTCTGATATTGATGTGCAGCTTAAAAGGAGGCACGACCTTGTGCCGAACCTCGTTGAAACCGTGAAGGGCTACGCGGCGCATGAAAGGGGCACGTTTGAGGAGGTAGTCCAGGCAAGAAATGCAGCCATGCAGGCTTCTTCCCCGGTTGATAAAGCCCAGGCAGAGAACGCGCTCCAGACGACCCTAAGGAGCCTCTTTGCACTCGCTGAAAACTATCCCGAACTAAAGGCGAACCAGAACTTTATAGAGCTTCAGAAGGAACTCTCAAACATAGAGGAGCAGATTCAGCTCTCGCGCCGTTACTATAACGCCGTTGTAAGAGACCTCAACACAAGGATCGAATCCGTTCCGAGTAACATCGTTGCGAATATGTATGGCTTTAAAAAGAAGGAGTTTTTCGAGCTCGATTCTGCTGAAGAGAGAAAGGCGCCAGAGGTGAAATTTGGATAGAGTTATAATAACAAGTTCGTGTGGTAAGTATGTACTTGTCATTCTGAGCAAAGCGAAGAATCCCCGACTAATTTATCGGAGTGCTTCCTTTCATTAGATCCTTCGCTATCGCTCAGGATGACAAGATTGGTTATTAAAATCAACTTCGCAAAGCAATATTTTTTAAATTGTATTTACAACCCGAAACCAGTATATGAACAAACCTTTCTCCAGTTCCTCGTAGTTCTTAAATTCCTTTGATACTATTCTCCAGAATTTATCATTGTGCCTTTTCTCTATCATGTGTGCGATTTCATGAAATACCACGTACTCTACTAAATCCTCAGGTAAACACCTCATTAGTATGTTTACAGTTAGATTTCCCCTAGAGCTACAGCTTGCCCATTTAGTCCTCATCTTTCTGAAAAAGACATTATTCAACTCCACGTCCAATTTTTTAGAGTTGTTTTCGATAAGAGAATAGATTAGGTCTTTAAATTCCCTATCGGTTCTTTTCTCTAGCTCTTTATCTAATGAGTCCTTTAGACATTCTTTTATGAATTCGATTTTTTTTAGTATCCAGCCTCTGTGTTTCTCTAAGAGGATACGAGGCTTGTGACCAAATGGAAGCACAAAGAGAAGCTCTCCCGTTTTAAACTCTAAACGCGGATGCTTTACATTTCTGTAAGAAATCCTATATGGTATGCTATGAAGCTCCATAGTTCTTCACGTTTTCTATAAGCTTCTCATACAAATCGTTCATTTCTTCGAAAGATAGGTTGTACTTTCCCTTGAGTCCTCTGACGAATCTCCTTACCTCTCTCTCTATGTCTTTTCTAGCAGTGGTTTGATTAAACCAACCAGAAAACATATAGTTTTCAAGCCCTTTTGAGAGGTCTTTGACTTCCTTTACCAGCCTGTCATCTCTGTCAAGTTTCTTTTCGAGCAGGAGCAAAACTGAATACTCAAGGTCTGAGAAACCCAGAGCCTTTTGCCTCTCCGAAAGGGAATTTATATCATCAATTATCCTTGCGCCTTCCCTGTATATCCTCTCATAGTCCTTGGTCTTCTCCCTCCACATCTCAAGCAGTCTCTCAACCTTCTCAACCAAAGACTCATAAATGGGGTTTCTGTGCCTTTCAACAAGGACTAATCTATTCAGCGTAAAGAGGATGTTTGCGGCTTTCTCCTTCCTGCTCTTAACCCTATTTTCTAACTCCTTGATATACCCTTCATCAAAGGCTATTTGCGGGAGTTCACCTTCTAGCTTTTCTATCTCTGTAGCCCTGTGAATGAATCTTACAGTCTTATCATAGTACCTCTCGACATATCCCTCATAAGTCGGTTTTTGTATCACCGTTTTCATATAGTATGTGTAAATGGCAGAGAGCCACTTGTAGTCTTCAAAATATTCTAATTTAATCTCATCCGGTCCAAGGAGTTCAAATGTCTTCCTTAGGTTCTTATACTTCTCAACAAACTCTTTCTCCCTTTCATTATCGGATGTAATGGCTTCTATGGCTTTTAGAAGCGTTTCCCTTTCATAATCCCTCGGCACATCTCCGAGTATATGAATAATCTCTTTAATAAGCGTAACAAATTCTTCCCTGACGCTGTTAAAATCGGTGAGCGCCCCTTTGATGTCCTCTTCGCTATACATCTCAAAGGCCTTCTTA
>CAYMEO010000138.1:0-3367 GCA_964389705.1 uncultured Spirochaetia bacterium | reverse complement strand
CATACTTTGGATCCCTCGGCCTAAATAATAAAAGCATTGTTCTTCTCCCCCTTTTAGTGGTTGTTCTATGGTTTATCCTTACACTTCTTCCTCCTTCCAGACACCCTACTAGAATAAGGGGCAATCCAGGAGGAGAGATTGCCCCCAGTTCGAAGAGGACTATAGAATGGAATTTGATTGAGAATCAAGCTTCTCTATTTGCATTACTCCCACTGAACCGAATAGTTATCCGGGTTAGGCATGTTTTTGAGCCACTTTGACCTATCGTAAACGCATGGACCAAAAAGAAGGTTAAGATTCGTAACTACGTATGCTTCGGGCGTTGTTTTTAGGTCCTGAGCTCGTTGTTTTATTATCTCAAAAATACGATCAGGGATCTCTATTGTTACAGTTGCCATGTTCTTATCCTCCTTTTGTTAATCCTCTGGACTGATGCCCTTTTCTTTCCTATACTGGTCTAACACCTCTCTCTTTACAGTCGGATGAAGTTGAAATTCTGTCTTGATATCAGTTGGTGTGATTTTCTGAAGCTCTTCTTTGGAAAGGGGACGAGGTCTTGTATCTTTTAATACATGGGTATCGCTTAGCTGAGATGGACTTAACTCCCAGTCAGTGAGCCATTCATCCCCTAAGCCAAACCTCTTAGTTAATTTGTTAATCTCTTCGAGTCTCCCTGGAAGAGGTCCGCCGAGTTGTACGAGCTTAAGCTGTTTAAGCAACTCAACAACTCTCTCGTCTCTTTTGAATGGATTGCCTACTTTCCTCTCGAAAAACATCATCTCAAATGGGGGTCTTCCTCTTGCTCCTCCTGCTTCCCTGCTTTCTGCCGGATATCCTACTGTAAGCATCCAGCAAAAAACATAGGAGTCAGGAAGATTAAAATACTTCTTTACGTTTCTTCTTGCTCCTCCGCTTGCCCCATTTAAACAGGTTCCAAGCCCGAGCGCTACCGCTGTTATTATTGCATTCTCTATTGCTTTTCCTAAGTCTATGGCGGCGAGTCTGTGAAGTATCATATCGGGAAGAAGGGCCGGCAGTGGAAACAGTTTTGAGACCCTGTCGTATTCCCAACCGTGAGCCTTATCAAGTGCTCCGGTCCTCATGAGGTCGTGTAGCTGCTGTCCCTGTGTGTCATAAGCGGCCATATCATAACACCAGAACATAAGAATAGGAGCCATCTGTGTTGTTATCTGACTCCAGTCAGATATGAATTCCCAGATATCAGGGTCCTCATCCCTGTAACAAACAATAACCCTCGCTCCACTGTAGTTCCCGGCTGTTGGCGCTATTCTAGCAGCCTCGAGCATTGCCTGTATTTTCCATTTCTCTACAGGTTTATTAGGTTCGTACCATCTTATTGACCTTCTTAACCCTATAGCTTCTAGTGCATCTAGTGATTTTACATCTTGAGGATTCGGTATTTCATCTGATATTAATTTACTACTCATTTCTATCCCTCCTCTTTACGTATTTAGAATCTTCAAGTATTATTGTATTACAATATTCTAATATATTTGTCAAGTACTAATTTACCTTATCATGGGACGAGATGGATGTAGAAATTATTTGAGAAAAACTGAATATGGGTTTAAAATGAAACTACTAGAAATGGAATCCAATATAATTAAACCCGTAACTGTAGGCATTTTAGGTGGCGGACAGCTTGCACGAATGACGGCTATTGCCGCTTATAAACTTGGTTTGCAGATAGCAGTTCTTGACCCCGAGCCGGATAGCCCAGCTCAACAAATAGCTCACCTAAAGGTAGTAGGTTCTTTGAACGACGCTTATATGCTTGAAACCCTTGCTCGTATATCCAATATAATCACACTAGAAAACGAATTTGTTGACGCCCCCCTACTTAAGCACCTTGAGTCCATAGGGGCGTGTGTCTATCCGACTGCAAACACAGTTGGGTTAGTACAAGATAAGCTTTTGCAGAAACAATTACTAGAATCAAGGGGAATCAGTGTTCCACCCTTCATTGGGGTCTCAAGCTACGAGGACATTTACAAAGCCGGTGAAGAATTTGGCTGGCCACTTGTCCTTAAAGCTCGGCGCAACGGCTATGATGGCCGTGGCAATGTATTGGTAAAGGAGCCCAGCGAAGCTTTATCAGCATGGGATAAACTCCGTGGAGCCAAGAATCAACTCATGGTAGAGACATTCATAAGATTCAAGAAAGAGCTCGCTGTAATGGTTGTCCGGGGTGTTAGCGGAGAGATGGCAACCTATCCCGTTGTAGAAACCATACAGAAAGACCATATTTGCCATATTGTAAAGGCACCTGCAGAAGTTAGTACAAGGGTTTATGAAAAGGCTATCTCTATATCTCGACAGGCCATAGAGGCAGTTAGTGGGATTGGAATATTTGGTGTAGAGATGTTCCTTCTTGACGACGATAATGTGCTTATCAACGAGCTTGCCCCTCGTCCACATAATTCAGGACACTATACAATCGAGGCATGTTTTACGTCTCAGTTCGAAAACCATCTTCGCGCAATTTTGGGTTTTCCACTCGGTTCTACTTCAATGGTTCTACCAGCAGCTGTAATGGTAAATCTACTAGGAACTCGTGACGGATTTGCGACAGTTTCTGGACTAGAAAAGGCATCTAAGATTCCCGGGGTAAATGTTCACATATATGGCAAAAAAATAACTCATCCGGGTCGCAAGATGGGACATATAACGGTTTTAGGCAAGAACATTGATGAGGCGCTCGAGAAAGCAATAAAAGCAGCGAATCTTATCTCTTTTTAATTCAAATAAAAATGGAGAGAAAAATGGATGCCTTGATTGGGATTATAATGGGAAGCGATTCAGACTTACCGACCATGAGGTTGGCCGCTGAAGTATGTGAAGAGTTTGGTATTCCTTACGAAATGCGTATTATCTCTGCGCATCGCACGCCGCTGGATATGGCCAAATACGCTCAAGAGGCGCATAAACGAGGCTTACGCGTGATTATTGCGGGTGCCGGGGGCTCTGCTCATCTTCCGGGAATGATAGCCGCGCATACACCGCTTCCAGTGATTGGCGTCCCTATCCGCACCGATGCCTTGAATGGTTTGGACTCACTGCTATCAATTGTACAGATGCCACCCGGGGTTCCAGTTGCAACAGTCGCAATAGGGGGAGCGAAAAACGCCGCTTTGCTTGCGATACAAATCCTTGCGACATCCGATCCATATATTCTCGAGTGCATTATAAAATATAAAGAAAGGATGGCTGGCGCCTCCCGTGAGAAGGACTACAAACTCAAAAGTTAGCGCTGTAGGTAGGATAACCCATGGAACCCATAGAATCAATTCTCTGTACTGGTTCAGGGGAAATGAGACAAAACAGAGGGGTCACGAGTACGAATAAT
>CAYMEO010000137.1:0-3593 GCA_964389705.1 uncultured Spirochaetia bacterium | reverse complement strand
TTGGATATGAATTGAAACTCTGTATGGATTCGAGATTCTGAACCCATTGATTTAAGGATCGAAAAGTAGTCTAATAGAGACAGACTCTTACAATACGGAGAAAAGATATGATTGAAGAGATAAGAGACAAAAATTCCATTCTCAACCTCTTTAAGAAGCTGAATTACACAGCTGATCCGATTCAAGAGGATATAGAATTACCGGACAGCACAATCCGGATACTTCCGGCGCCTCTGATATTGATTAGCAACTATAATAGAAGCGGCATTCGTTTTAGGATTTACTACGCCCAACTCTCTTCCCTCAGGCGCTCCGATTTCCGAACAGGCCTTGAGCCGTTCTATAGAAATTATCCCTAGATAAATGCCCTCTTTGTATTTACATCTCAAATCTCAAACGCCGTTTGCTTTGTCTCCCCTCAGCGTATTCCCGGAACAGAACCCGGTAAAACAAGGCTCAGGCTTCGTATTCTTGAAGTAGACCCACAAAATGTTTACCGAACCGACAGGGAAATAATAGAGGGCATTCGTTTGAGTCCGGGAGATAAAGACGACTACGATGCCAACATGTGGAGAAGTCTTAAAAGAGATTACAAGGATAAGCTTGAGAGCTCTATTAAGACCCACTGATGAGGCAGTATTATAAAGATTGACAAAAAGAGCAACCTCTATATTTATCTCTATTATCATGGACTTGCTCTTCTTAGACCAGGAGGGGTCTTCTCCTTCATAAACTCAAACTCATCGCTTGATGTTGGATACGGCACGGGGCTTCGGGATTTCCTTTTAAGAAATATGAAAGTCCTTCAAATCATAGACAATCATATAGAGAGGTCATTTGCAAGAGCCGATGTAAACACTGTTATAGTGCTTATTCAAAGACCGAGAGACGAGGAAAAGAAAACCATCTGGGATAATGTTGTAAGATTCGTTGCCTATAAGAAACCCTTTGAAGAGGTAATAAAGCCCGAAAACCAGCGTTTCATAGAAACTACAGAAGGAGAAGTAAGGGCAAAGGAGGAGTTAAGGGTTTATCCCGTAGCGCAAAAAGGGCTTTTCTTAGAAGGCGTAGAGATCGAAATGGTAGAGGCACGTTGCAATTTGCCCCTTGATTTTAACTCGCCGGAGAACCTCGAATACAGAGGCGGAAAATGGGAAGGAAAGTATCTAAGAGCATCCGATATATTCTTTACAATACTTGAGAAGGGAAAGGGAAAACTCGTAAGACTGGTGGATATTGCGGAGGTAAGATGAGGTTTTACAACAGGGGCAAACGAATTCTTTTATCTTGAGCCTATGGGGGAGTTGGGGTTTACTTTGTGTCAACAGCAACGTTGTATCCATCTTGAACATCCCTACGAACTGGTTAACCCAAGCGAAGTTTCTCTAGATAAGGTTATGCCGGAGAAGAGAGCTTGACAGGGTTGTTTTTGAAGCATTGGGGTTAACCGAGGAAGAACAGATTGAGGTATATAGGGCGGTAGTGAAGCTTGTGAAAAATAGGCTGTAAAGGCAAGGAGTATGAGATATAATCCGGATAAACACCGAAGAAGATCTATAAGGTTAAAAGAATACGATTATTCAAAACCCGCCAGATTTTTTATAACCATCTGCACCTATAACAGAGAATCTCTATTCGGGCAAATCGTAGATGGAGAAATTACTCTGTCGGAAATCGGTAGGATTGCAAAGAGCTATTGGGGAGAATACATGATCATGCCAAATCATATTCACGGAATTATCCTCATTCTTGATTCTGTGGATTCTGTAGGGGCGAGATATGCCTCGCCCCTACAATCCCCTCAAATTCCACGTAGTGCAAGACCAAAATCACTAGGTGCAATCGTGGGTTCATTCAAATCCGCAACAACAAAACACATAAACCAAATCCGTAAAACACCCGGAATACTTCTTTGGCAACGCAATTATTATGAACATATCATCCGCAACAAAGGTGAATTAAATAAAATCAGGGAATATATCATAAACAACCCACTTAAATGGGAACTTGACTATGATAACCCGATTAGAAAAAAGGACAATGAAGGCAAGGAGTATGTAAGGAATGAAGCAAATCAGGTTTTCCTATCATGCGGATTCACAAATGCTTTTACTAGGCGCAACGAGAGAGGAAGTTGAGATCGCTATTCGCTCTGGAACATGGGAGAGGGCTAAGTTTGGCAAATCTAAGACAAGCTATTGTTTTGCATTTAATTCTCTCTCGCCAGTGAATCAGAAATTTTACAAATTCAAAATCATAGAACCCATATTCGCTGAAGAAGCAGAAAGTATTATAATTGAGTTTCTATCTCTAGAACCAGGCACTGCCGAGAACAGAGAATTCAGCGAAGATGTAATAGCCAATTACGGACCCGATGGAAAGCTGGCAGGTATAGAAATACTGAATGCGAGCAGGGTCTTAGGAGAAGGTCTTCTGAACAAGATAATTGTAGAAGTTTCACCAGCCCACTATGCTATAGCAAAATGATTCCCTTTCTGGTCTCGGCATCAACTTATCTGACCTGTTCCTGAACAAGTGCCAAGTCAATATATTAATTTGAAAGAACAAGAAAAGGTGCAATGAGCCTACAAAAGCTGCCCGATATTCTAGATAACTCAGAAGGCAAGAAGGTTTCAGAGTTTTGAAGGTATTTCTCAATTCTGCAAAACCGCCCTCTTCCCTTCGGGCAGTCACCGCCTATTTCAATCTCGGAGGTTTCGCTACCCTGAATCAGGGATTAAATAAGCCGGATAGCGTAAAAATCCTCATTGGAAAAGAACAAGAAAGGGAATTCATACTTGGAGAGCATCTTAGGGCTGAGAAGGAAGCGCCATCTCTTATCAGAGAATTCGAGGAGTTCTTAAGCCAGAATAAGGTCGAGGTAAGGGCTTACAAGAAGAAATTTCTTCACGGCAAGGCCTATATCATTGAAGGAATTCCTTTTATAGGAAGTATCGGAATCGTTGGCTCTTCTAATTTCACCCAGGCAGAACTCGAAAGTAACTTTGAGCTTAACGCCGTCCTTAAACAGGAATCCGCAGTTAGAGACCTTATTGAGTGGTTTGAGCGTTTCTGGAATGAAGCAGAAGACTATAAAAGCTGAGCTTTTAGAATTACTAAAACCCTTTACCTCAGTACCCACCCTATGAAATCTACATGAAAATCCTATACGAATACTTTAAAGACATGCTTAAGGTGGAAGTCCCTCATAAAGATGAAAGGCCTTCTCCCATAGTGCTCGGTGATTTCAAAACAATGGCTACATGATTGCAAAAGAGATACTCGAAATCTATGGGGGGTCATAATAGCCGACTCAGTCAGGTTCGGGAAAACCTTTCTTGAGCTAAAGATTTTATTAGATGATTACGCCTATCAGCTCCACCAGAAGGCACTCCTCATTTGTCCCGCTCAACTCGCAGGTGAAAGGGGTTTCTGGATGCGCCGTCTTAGAGATTCTGCTATTCGAGTGAATATTGAAACTATGGAACAGGTTAGCCGAAATGATTTTAGGGTAGAGGACTATGCTGACTATGACATTATAATGCTCTGTTGCAAAGATATGTATAATTAGCCTCCTTAAGGTATAAATTAGA
>CAYMEO010000136.1:829-3596 GCA_964389705.1 uncultured Spirochaetia bacterium | reverse complement strand
CCCCCCTCCACCCGCTCCGGAAATCTTTCCGCCTGTCGCCCCTGCTTTTTTCGCCACCTCATAAATCTCATCTATCAGGGGATTTGATATTCCCTCTGTAATCTGCTTTTTATATTGCCATCCATATTCAAGCAACTCCCCTATGCCACCGAGTTTGCCTTTTAAGATTATCTCTTTCATTAATATGGCCTGTTCTTTGAGCCTATGCATTGCCTCTATAGTTCTCTGGTTATTCTCTATCATGCTTTTCTGCTCAACCTCTACTATCCTAGAAGAGAGTCTGCTCTTTCCCGTATAATAGAGCAGGAGATTAAATTCAAGTTCATTTATACACTCCTGTTTTATTCTCAGAGGATTTACAATTACCTTGTCATTATTATAAAACTCCATAAAATTAAAACCGCCAAACGTAGCCGCATACTGGTCTTGTTTGCCCCCGGCTATACCCAAGTCCTCTCTTTCTATTTTATATGCGAGTTGGGCGATATCATATTCGCCTAAAGGCAGTTTCAGCCACTCGCAAAACGCGCCGACCACTGACACAATCAGAGTAGAGGAAGAACCCAACCCGGAACCCGGCGGGGCATCAACATAGGTAGTGAGTTTGAAGGATAGGGGATTTTTTATGAAATCCTTTACTACCCTGTTATAAACCCCCTTTAATAGATTCGATCTCCCGTCAATCTCAATTTTATCTTTAATCTCCTCCTTAATCTCTTGTCCTTTATCTATTTCCTCAAGAATTATCATCCCATCTTCTTTCAGTTCAACAGTCGCATAGGCATACATGCTTATAGTCGCATTTAAAACCGCACCCCCATATAAATCCGAATATGGATAAACATCAGTTCCGCCGCCTGCAAGCCCAAGCCTCAGCGGTGCCTTTGCACGAAATATCATGTTTGACCCCTTTTGTATTATAGTTCTCACCCTATATAAGCCGGGAAGAACAAAAGCCGTTACTCACGTCCAAATTACTGCAATAGAGAATAATATGCCTAGTCCCCACCAAGCTACACATTTAGGTATATCAATGCAGAGGAAAAATGTCAACTATAAATGGATTCTTAACTAGAGGGCTCAGCAGGTTTGGCATTTTTTGTATGTGCATTTTCAGCCACCGCTCTATGGCGCGCCTTGACCACAAAAATGCGTTGCGGTATTTTTACCTCATAAAAATTAACCTAATTAGGTCTTCTACAACTAGATTGAAATAGTTGGAGATAAACCCAATGGACATACGGATATTGCTCTGGCGGCTTGAGATGGTAGTTATGCAGAGGATAGGTTATACACAGCGGGCTTTGCGCTGGATATGGGAAGGCGATGAATTTTCAAAGCACTGGCGTGAAAGGGCACGGGAGCATAAGTGGATTTTCATTCTAGGATGCAACAACTCCGGTACAACCCTAATTTCCAATGTGCTGAGACAGCATCCTCTGATTAGTGGAATGCCAAGAGAAGGGCAAAAATTAACCAAGATAGCACCTACGCCGGAGAAACTCGGCTGCCCACGTCTGTGGACGGAGCGCCTCGATGTGTTCCGATTGACTGAAAACGATAACCGATATAATAAAGCCCGTCTGGTTTATGATTGGATCAAATATAAAAGGGGCGAAACAGAGTTCATATTAGAAAAATCGCCTCCAGATATGCTCCGCTCACGCTGGCTCCAAGAGGTGTTTGGAAATTGCTACTTTATCGGCCTTGTGCGAAATGGATACGCCGTTTGTGAGGGTATGCGGCGTCGCAACGGTCATTCTCTCGAGCGCTGTGCCCGCCACTGGAACCTGTCAAACAAGATCATGCTTGAAGACTCGCGGTTTCTGAACCGATTCAAGCTTCTGACATACGAAGAATTTACTCGCGATCCCATTGCCGTTTCCAGTTCGCTAGCCGATTTCCTTGGTATTGATAAGACCCCTTTTCTCTCTATTAGAGACAGGAAATTTGTCGTACACAACGTTGATGGGACACCATCTCAAATCAAGGATTTCAATGCCGGAAGCCTCTCCAGGTTATCCGATGAAGATAAGGCGATCATTACCCTCCACGCCAGGGAGATGCTTGAACGGTTTGGGTATCTCACTGACTAGACAAAAATGGGGTTTTTAATACATCGTGCTTATTCATAGCTAGATAGGCTAATAAATCGAGAAAATATGTCTATACAACTAATAATAACCGGAAACGGAGTCGTCCATAAGGCATTAATTGCGTTTCTCCTTTTGATTGCAATCAGCCCGATAAACGCACAAGTGGGTGATATTAGCAATAATACACTCGCTAATCTCAAGGCCCTTCATCGTGGTAAGTCAGGTATCTATGTTCGTCTGAACAGAAGAATGAGAAAAAGGGATAAGGTAGTTGAACTCATTCAAACCAATCCACTTGTAGACGCCGTTATAATCTCAGTTTCCTGGCGGGAGGTGGAGCCACAGCCAGGGGTCTACTCATTCGATTCCCTCTTAAATGAGGTAAATCAGTGGGGTAAATCGGGAAAGGGCGTGGTTATCAACCTGCTCCTCTATGGTCAGGGGGTTGATGATGCTCAAACTCCCCCATGGATATACAATCAGCCCGGGGTTCGGGCAATATACTTTAAAGGAGGAGGCACAGCCAAGGGAGCAAGAATTCGGGTTCCGGAGGTCTGGGATGAAGGGTTTATTGAAAGGCACTTAGAGCCTATGATTAAGACCTTTGCCAAGACTTTCAACGGGAATCCCTATGTCTGGTATATAATGCCTGGCCTCGGACACATTGGAAA
>CAYMEO010000136.1:0-819 GCA_964389705.1 uncultured Spirochaetia bacterium | reverse complement strand
GCGGTCGGGCGTTTCTTGAGGCGGGCTTTACCCCTGAGAAGTGGGAAAACTACTGTCGGCGCATGGTGACTATGTACCGTAAAAACTTTACAAATGTCCCGCTCATTATCAAGGCCGCCGGGATATTTATAAAAAATCCCAAGCGGGACAATTATAGAAAAGAGGCAAGCGACCTGATCACAGAATTTGGAAAAGAGGGAACAGCTATAATCGGCTTCGGCTTGGATGCAGATAGAAATGCGATGATTCAGGTCTATAATAAGGTGTCCGGTGTGATTCCATATGCTCGTTTGGGAATTACACGCATTGGTCTTGGGGATGACTGGCCGCTTTGGGTTCCTGAAAGGCGACGCGAGAAGAGCCCAACTAGAGGTCGTGATGAGCAATTCCTTCGAAAATCGCTAACCAACGCATTCGGTGGCACAGACGGCATTCCTGAGATCCCAACTACTATTTACTTTGCTCAAGAGCCTGAGATATTGGCCAGCAATCCCAATAGCAAAAACTATCGTCCCGAGGTGGCCGAGATTCTCAAAGAAGGACGAGACAGACTTAAGAAGAATGATCGCGCGATATTCGGAAACAGGTAAAATGACGAAATCTTATAACGGCAAAAGTTTTTGAGCAGTTGTAATTATCAAGGCTTATGATGAGCAGATATAAAAGAAAGCAGAGTGTAATGAGAATAGCATCCTAAGTTAAGGAACTGCAGCTATATTTTACCCCGTCTTTTGACTACACCTACCCAACATCTTTGTGAACCCGTTCATAACTAACGTGAGTTTGATGAAGGAATTAAAGAGCCATAGGGACATAGGA
>CAYMEO010000135.1:0-3648 GCA_964389705.1 uncultured Spirochaetia bacterium | reverse complement strand
TAAGCTTTACAAAGATCTTGGATTTTACTAGATTGAATTTTATTGAACATAGTGGTAGGGAAAGCAAGAGACAGTCGATTCATAGAAAGGCACTAATTCCCTGCCCACGCCTACGCGCTCGACCACATCTCATTGGCAGATTATCTGACCCAGATTGGCGCGACGGGGTGGCTCTATGAGCTACTAAAGGTCGCCTATGTCACCGAGTACGGTCTGGATGCAGACGAGCAGTCGTGTCTGAACCTTATCTTTCTGATCGATACGCAGCTCAACGACGGCTTCGAAATCTTTGGCAGCAGCGATGAGAGGTACAAGGTGCGCGGCGGCAACCAGCAGATAACAGACCGCCTCACCCAGATAATTGAGGATCAGATTCACCTGGGGCATTGCCTGGCGGCGATTCGCGAAGGTTTACACGGCTATAGGCTCACTTTTGAGCGGGCGGGCCAGGGGCATGTGGAGGTGCAGGCGGATTTTGTGCTCTTGACGCTACCCTTCACCCTGCTACGTGAGGTAGATATTCAGGCGGCATTGCCCCCCGTGAAGCGTCGCACGATTAGTGAACTGGGCTACGGTACGAACGCAAAGTTGATTCTGGGCTTTCAGAGCCGATTCTGGCGTGCGCAGGGCTACAACGGCGACTTTTTCACCGATGAGCCTTTCCAGAGCGGCTGGGATAGCAGCCGTTTGCAGGCAGGTGCAGCGGGCAGCCTGACGCTTTTTCTAGGTGGGACACCAGGCATACAGGTGGGTCAGGGCGCACCGTACTCGCAAGCGGCAGCGTTCCTACCAGGCATCGAGCGGCTTTTTCCTGGCGCTGCGGCACAATACACAGGTAACGCCGTGCGCTTCCATTGGCCAAGCCATCCCTTTGTGAAGGGCAGCTACTCCTGTTGGAAGGTGGGGCAATATACCTCGATTGCGGGCGCTGAGTTCGAGCCAGCGGGACGACTGTTCTTTGCAGGCGAGCATACCAGCATCAACTATCAGGGATATATGAACGGCGGCGCCGAGACAGGACGACGGGCGGCGCGCCTCATCCGCCAGCAGGTGCGCGGAAGATAGGATATAATCACTCAGGCCACTATCTCCTGTAATTGAAATGACTGCTGAAGCCGTCCCCAAGAGAACAAAGCCCAACTGTGTTGTTCAGCATAATATATCTCGTTATACCTGATATTTCCTTGTATTTATTATCTCACTTGGTCTTCCCGAAAGGGAGTTGAAACTCAAGAGAGGATTTTGTAATATAAGGACTGCAAAAAGAGCAGGAGGGAGAGTATGGAGATTAAGAAGACAGAAAAGAAAGTGTGGATAGAACCCGAACTGACCAAGGATAAAAATCTTAACTTCATCAACGTTACTATGTCACCGTATATGCACAAACAAAGCGATCATGGATGCGGACTATTCGAGGAGATTATAACCCTGGGATTATGTAAAGCGGGATAAAGTAAAAGAACCCCCAATTCTGTCTTTTGAAGATAGAAACCGGCAAAGATAGTGATTCAAAAGGAGAGGGACTTTTAAATAATGCCAAAAACCCTTATAGTTTCCCTCGGCGGGTCAATTGAGCCAATCATAAAGTCAATCGAGGAGCATAAACCCAACTATCTTTTTTTCTTCTTGTCAAAAGAAAGTAATGCCAACGAATACCCCAAAATAAAGGCCTTCCTAGATGAAAAGGGTTTGTCCCCAAAAATAGACTTCAGGATGGTGAAAGACATAGATGACCTCGTTCACTGCTATGAAGTAGCATCGGAATTAGCAACCGCGATAGAAAAACAAGGCATTCCTAATGAAGATGTCATAGTGGATTACACAGGTGGTACGAAGACCATGAGTGCAGCTCTTGTTCTCGCCACGGTTACGAAAGGCTACAGGTTTTCATACGTAGGTGGAAAAGAAAGAACAAAAGGCGGGCTCGGGGTCGTAATTAGCGGGTTTGAAGCGGTAAAGACGGGACTCAGCCCATGGCGGGTTCTCCTCGTCGAGGAGAGAAGGAAAATAGCCCTCTTTTTTAACAGTTATCAATTTTCTGCAGCGAGAGATATAGCGCAGAAATTAACCGAAGTTCTTGAAGGCCTGGATAAAGCCATTTATGAGAGCCTTTCAGAACTTATCGAAGGATACAGGCTGTGGGATAGCTTTGAGCATAAGGAGGCATTAAGAATCATAGAAAAATCCAAAAACAAACTGGCAGAGCATCTAAGATATAATCCGAACGGCATAATAAACGGCTTTCTTGAGGGCGTAAATGCCAGTCTTGTATTTCTAAAAGATACAAGCGATAAGACTAAAAATTTTAAAGATATGCATATCTCCTTGGTTTTTGACCTTTTCCACAACGCAAAAAGGCGCGCCGAAGAAGGAAAGTACGACGATGCAGTTGCAAGGCTCTATAGGTCACTTGAGATGATTGGGCAGATAGAGTTTCAGGAAAAATTCGGATGTCCAACTTCGGATGTCAAGGTCGAAAAAATACCCGAACTTTTGAGGGATGAAATGAAAAGAAGGCATACCTCACACGATGGAAGAGTTAGGATTCCCCTCTACGACACTTTTAGAATATTAAAGGAAGTCAACAATCCTTTTGGCCAACTCTTCTTCGGGTGTGAAGGAGAAATCAATAAGATCCTCAGTGCAAGAAATAGCTCTATACTTGCCCACGGCGTAACTCCAATCTCTAAAGAATCGTTTGAGAGGTTTTCCTCTATTGTAGAGAGCTTTCTTGGAAAAACGGGATTAAATTATAAAGTGGAATTTCCAAGGCTTTTATGGGAATGAAAAAGGAAATTCTCGTTGCCGTTGTCGGTCTTACCCCTCAGGTCATTACCGAAACCCTATACTATCTCACCCGAGTTAAAAAGCCACGGAGTAAAATTTCAGAGATTCATGTTATAACAACCCTGGATGGGAAAAGGGAAATTCTCACAAAACTACTCAGTCCGAAAAATGGGCGTTTCTTTGATTTTTGCAGAGAGTATAAGATAACCCCATCCTCGATTCGCTTCAACGCGGATTCAATTATACTCCTTAAAAACCCAATGGGAAATCCCCTTCAAGATATTCGCACCCCAGAGGACAATGAAGCGGTCGCCAACCAGATTACAGAGTTTATAATAGAGAAAACAAAAGACCCCAATACAGTTCTTCACTGCTCAATCGCCGGTGGGAGAAAAACGATGTCGGTCTATCTCGCCTGCGCTTTGATGCTGTTTGGTAGACCCAATGATACGCTCTCACATGTCCTCGTAGATGAAAGATCAGAAAAAGACAAGATGTTCTTCTATCCGAAGAAATCATCAAAAGGGAAATCGGTCATTGACCTTGCCGAGATCCCCTATGTCAGACTAAGGGATAAAATAAAAAACCTCTTTGGCTCTGAAAAACCCTCATTTAGCGGTATGGTAAAGATCGCTCAAACAGAGATTGATATGATGCATTCGGTTGAAGGTATTGAGGTAAATCTAAAGAAGAGGTGTGTAAAGATTGGAGAAAAGGAGATAAACCTTAAACCAAAGCATATTGCGCTTTATGCCCATTATGCCCAGAGGCGAAGGAATTTTCCTGAGGAGTCGTGCTTTGAGCCGCTAAAAGGTGCAGACTCTATAAACAACCATTTGGGAGAAATCAGGGGTTACATTA
>CAYMEO010000134.1:0-3685 GCA_964389705.1 uncultured Spirochaetia bacterium | reverse complement strand
CACAACTAAAGCAATAAATAACTCTAGATTTCTCATTTGCTTTATCCGTATCCATGTTATATTTGTAGAATTATCTCCCCAAGAATATACACTTGTTAACACAATTAACTAGGCTAAATGATACGGGGATAATTGTTCTTTTGTACCTATATGATACTTTTTATATATAATTTGGAGGTCAACAGATGCAGTATCTACACACAATGCTTAGGGTCAGAGACCTTGAAAAATCCATTTGGTTTTATACAGAGGTCCTAGGACTTAAACTGCACAGAAAAACAGATTATCCAGAAGGACGTTTTACCCTGGCTTTCATTGGTCATGGAGGAGACACAGAGCCATTTCTAGAATTGACATACAACTGGGATATTAAGGATTACAACAACGGAAATGCCTACGGACACATAGCCTTCGGTGTAAAGGATATTTATGAAACATGCAAGAAGATCGAGGAACGCGGAGGCAAAATCGTCAGAGCGCCGGGGCCAATGAAGCATGGAAAAACAGTAATTGCCTTTATAGAGGACCCGGATTCTTACAGGATTGAGTTAATTGAGAGATCTAATGCCTGAATTTGTTTATTTAGCCATGTAGAAAATAGCAAATCGGGTGATTACCATCTCAAGAATAACAATCCATTGTCAACGCAATGTACTCACGTATGAAATTTTTCTTAGCACTAATTGAAACCTTGAGTTAAACTAATTTGAGAAGCTGAAAATTTCGAAGGAGAAAACCAATGATACAGATTGAGCTAACCTCCGAGAAAGCCGAAATGTTAAGAGAGATTCTCTCTACATATCTCTCCGATCTACGAATGGAAATTGCGGATACTGAGAATATGAGTTTTCGCGAGAGCCTTAAAAAGAAAGAAGAGTTTCTAAATGAACTTCTTCAACATATCGAAAAAGGAGTGTAAAAGGTGTTATATCTTTACACTCCTTCACGAGTAATCGCAGATAAAGCTCTTATAGAAACCCCAGATGCCATTCAATCCTACCAGTGCAAAGACCCTTTATATAGCCTCAAGAACGCATAAAGAATTTTTCGACGGGCTTCTAGTCAGGAAAAGTTCTTTTATAAATTACATACCAGCAGCCGTTTACCAGCCACGATGCCCGCCGCTTCGCTTTCCTCCGCCTTGGCCCCTTCCACCCCCGCTTCTTCTTCCTTTACTCCCCCTACCTCCGCCCTCACGACGCTCGGACTGGGGGCGAGCTTCGTTAACATTCAGGGTTTTACCCTTTAATTCCTTCCCGTTCAAACCAACGATAGCGGCTTGAGCTTCAGCCCTTCCAGGCATCTCTACAAATCCAAATCCCCTGGATTGCCCACTGAACTTATCTTTAATAATGCTTACAGACGTAATCTGCCCGAAACCTCCAAAGGCCTGTCGCAGGTCATCTTCTGTGACGTCACGTGATAAATTACCCACATATATATTCATTCTACTAGCCTCCTATTCTGTAACTCTAATATATATCCCTACGTTTGCAGTATACACTAAGTAGTTTGGATATACACGGCCTTAGATAAAGATAATGCTCATTTTCTCAAATAACGCCTTAATTGGTTATAATAATTTAGGCTTATATAGCCTTGATGGAGATTTAATATGGTTGAAAAGAAAAGAATGACCGAATATGTGATGGATTTAATCAGAATAGACAGCCTATCTAGAAAGGAAAGAGAAGTCGGACTAAGGCTCAAGAAAGATATGGAAGAGATTGGAGGAGAGTGCTTTTTCGATAATGCAGGAGAAAAGGTCGGCGGTAACATAGGAAATCTCATCGTAAGGATAAGGGGCAATAGATCAAACGCACACCCTCTTTTCCTCTCTTCACACATGGATACAGTCGGACCTGGCGAGGGAATTAAGCCGAGAATTGAGGACGGTGTGATAAAAAGCGACGGCTCCACAATACTTGGAAGTGACGATAAAAGCGGCCTAGCTGTGATAGTTGAGGTAATTAGGACGCTCAAAGAAAGAAACCTACCTCACGGCGACATAGAAATCGCATTCACAATATGTGAAGAGATTGGTCTTCTTGGAGCAAAATACATCGATACATCAAAGTTTAGATCGAAATACGGTCTTGTTCTAGACAGCAGCTCACCCTATCATTTGATTACTAAATGCCCGTCGGCAGAAAAATTAAACTTTAATGTCTACGGACTTGAAGCCCATGCCGGTGTATGCCCAGAAAGAGGAATAAGCGCGATTAAGATTGCAAGTGAGGCTATCTACAACATGAATCTCGGAAGAATAGATTTTGAGACAACGGCAAACATAGGTAGTATAAAGGGGGGGCTTGCAACCAATATTATTCCCAACTATGTTCAGATTGAAGGGGAGGCACGAAGTCACAGCGAGGAGAAGCTCAGGCGACAAGTAGAGCACATGAAAAAATGCTTCTATGATGCCGCCTCTCGATACAAACTCTCCTTAGAAGATAAAACCTACAGTGGAAGGGTTGAAGAGAAGATAGAGAGGAGCTACGACAGAATGGAGGTTTCAGAGAGATCAAAGATTGTGGGTCTTGTAAGTCAGTCTGTAAAGAACCTGGGCTTGAGCATTGAATATATTGCAAGCGGAGGCGGATGTGATGCAAATTACTTTAACAAAAACGGGATCGAGTGTGCAAACCTGGGTACGGGGATGAAAGAAATCCACACTGTAAAAGAATACCTCGTTCTTGAAGAATTCTATCGCGCAGCCGATATCCTCTTAGAAGTGATAAAACTAAACGCCATGACCCGATGATTTGTCATGTCTGAGATTATTAAGAAACCAAGTAGAATGAAAAAAAGGGCTTTAATTTTAGTAGATCACGGAAGCGTAGTTAAAGAAGCCAATGATATGCTTGCAGAAATCGCCAATATGATAAGGCAAAACAGCCGAGAGTTTGATATAGTTCTCTATGCGCATATGGAACTTGCTGAGCCGAGGATTTCTCAGGCTTTTGACGCCTGCGTTGCGGAAGGAGCCAAAGAGATCATAGTTCATCCATATTTTCTCACCCCAGGAAGGCATTCTACACAAGATATTCCGAATATGGTAAAAGAAGCCGCCAAAAAACATCCCCAAGTCCCTTACCGCATTACAGAACCACTTGGAATACATCCAAAGATTATTGATGTGATCTTAGAGAGGGCAAAGAATAAGTAAGTGAAATCTCTGCGGTAATTGCTCAATATTAATCTTTTTTCAACCATCCTATAAAAATATCGTTTCCTTCAACCTTAACCTCATAGGCTGAGACCGAGTGACCGCCGGGATGATCTGGAAGTCCGGTTCTCACATCAAACGTCCATCCATGCCAGGGACATGATACAGTATATCCCGTCAATTTCCCCTCTCCAAGAGGACCTCCCATATGCGGGCAGATGTAGTTAATCGCATAAAACTGGCCCTCTACATTAAAAAGTGCTATTGGCTTTTCAAAGTGTCCCATAACCAGTTTCCCCTGTCCTGGGGGAAGTTCATTGACCTTTGCCACTTTGATAAAACCAGGCCTAGGCATATCAATTATACCTCCTCGTCGCATCCATAAAGGCAGACTAAGGGGGAATTCATACCTATTTATTTCATTGTACACCCTATTGTAATAAACTAAAATACAATCTCCTTCTAAGACTTACAAACTGGACAAATCCACGTCGCCTCATTCTTCTGGGGGTGGTT
>CAYMEO010000133.1:0-3823 GCA_964389705.1 uncultured Spirochaetia bacterium | reverse complement strand
TGACAGCCTCAATTTGACAATAAAATTACATCTGTGTATTATTCGGAGTTTATGTGTAAGGAAAGCCGATGTAATCGGAGGGAAATTCAATGATTGTAGTAATGAAAAGCGACGCGACACAAGAAGAGATCAATAAGGTAATATCCGCGATAAGGGAACTCGGATACAAAGCCCATATAATCGAGGGAGTCCTAAGAACCGTCATTGGAGCGGTCGGAGACGAAAGGGGAAAACCATATCATCTCGAGTCCCTAAGCGTACTTCCGGGGGTTGAGAAGGTCGTTCCAATACTCCAGCCTTATAAACTCGCCAGTCGTGAGGTAAAACCCCAAAATACCATTGTAAGGGTTGGAAATGCCAAGATCGGGGACAACAAGATCGTTGTAATGGCAGGTCCCTGCTCTGTTGAGAGCGAAGAGCAGATTATTGAGACCGCTATGGCCGTAAAACAGGCAGGGGCAGATATACTAAGAGGAGGAGCCTACAAGCCAAGGACCTCTCCATATACATTTCAAGGACTTGGAGAAGAGGGTCTGAAATTGCTCGCCCAGGCTAGAAAAGTAACTGGACTCCCTGTGGTAACTGAGATTCTCGATGCACATGATCTAGATATGGTAGCAGAGTATTCCGACATGCTTCAGATTGGGGCACGCAACTCTCAGAACTACGCCCTACTAAGATACGTAGGAAGGTGCAATAAGCCTGTGCTCCTTAAACGGGGAATGTCTACAACAATAAATGAATTCCTTATGGCCGCCGAGTATATACTTTCCGAGGGAAATCAAAACGTTGTCCTCTGCGAGAGAGGAATAAGGACGTTTGAGACGGCTACAAGAAACACATTTGATCTCAATGCCATCCCTGTGCTAAAGGAAAAAACACATCTTCCCGTTATAGCCGATCCCAGTCACGGCACAGGCTACTGGCAATATGTGACTCCTATGGCGCTTGCTGCAATTGCGGCAGGAGCCGATGGGTTGATAATAGAGGTTCATTTCAGACCCGAAATAGCACAAAGCGATGGTGGGCAATCGCTCAAGCCTTCAAAGTTTTCAATACTTATGGAAAAGGCAAAACCAGTTGCCCAGGCAGTAGGAAGGAGTATCTAATTCCTCATAACTCAGCAACAAAGAAGTGAGATGTTTACTAGAAGCAGGTCTAAAATCTGCTCATTCTAATTTCGGCTAAAAAATAGATTAATAACCTCCTCAGCATACTCAACATCTTCCCTATAAACCATCACTTTTACCGGAGAGAAAAACGGACTGTATATATGTGCAATAAAGTAGTTACCGAGATAACATATTATTCTATGGTCATCTAATACCTCTTTAATTAAACCTGCAAGGGCAACATCCCCTGTTCTGTAAACTTCAACAAAGGTCTTTTCTTTAGAGAACCCGTCAAATTCCTTAACGATCTCTATTTGACACCCGGAACAATACTCCACCCCTTGGGGGTACCTTTTCTTGCAGATCTGGCATTTGCCCATTTTAGTAACGTAGGATTTATTATTAAAAATCAATCCCTGATAAAAACCCTTCTCCCCTCAATCCTCAGCTTTCCCTCGGCAAAAAGTCTTATCGCTTCGGGATAGATCTTGTGTTCTTCTTTATGTATTCTCTCAAGAAGGCTATCTTCTGTGTCAGTATCGTAAATTGGAACTACAGCCTGAAGTATAATTGGCCCCGTATCAACTCCCTCGTCTACAAAGTGCACCGTACATCCCGTAAATTTCACACCGTAATCAAGGGCCTGCCTCGCCGCATGCGTGCCAGGAAAAGAAGGCAGAAGCGCAGGATGAAGATTAATTATCCTATTCTTATAAGACCTTATAAAAAATGGAGAGAGTATTCTCATAAAACCCGCCAGGGCAATTAGATCAATATTGTAAGGCTCAAGTCTGATGAGGATTTCTCTCTCAAACTCCTCCCTTGAAGGAAAGTTTCTGTGGTCTACAATCTCTACGGGGATGCCGTGTTTTTTCGCCCTCTCTACCGCATAAGCGCTTGGATTATTACTGAGCACTACTACAATCTCTACATTACAGATTTTGGCGTCAATTATCGCTTGAAGATTGGTTCCGTTCCCTGAGACAAAAACGGCAAGACGGGTTTTCCTATCCATTAAAATAAGAAAGAATCAGGGCAGCTACCTACTTTCCCACCCCCGTAAGGGGGCAGTATCATGGGCCTTGAAGAGCTTAACTTCCGGGTTCGGAATGGGACCGGGTGTTTCCTCTTCAGTATTGCCACCCAGATTCTATCATAAAAATTAACTGAATGTAAAAAAATGTCAAGGCAGTAGGTCTTACATTAACTATAAAATTTGAAATCACACGCTAAACATGATTTAATCTACATTCTTATGGAAGAGATTATAAACGAATTTATTAGGGCACTTGATAGAAGAGAAACAACCAAAGAAACCTATCTCAAGGCACTGCGCGAGTTTGCAAAGTGGTTAGGAGACAGATCTCCTTTAGGACTCTCTACAAACGATATTCAAAAATATAAGGACTTTTTGGTTTCTAAAAATCTCTCTCCGACATCGCTTTCTACATATCTTACATCTGTAAGGAGGCTCTATGATTACCTCATCATAAAAGGACTAGTTGTACAAAATCCGGCAAAAAGAGTGAGGGGAAGCGGAAGACCTCAGAGGCACCTCAGAGCACCCCTGACCCCCGACGAGGTAAAGGCACTACTCGGAGTGATTGATAAGACTTCTGCAGTAGGAGCAAGGGACTGGGCAATGATAAATCTTATGGTAAGGTGTGGGCTAAGTGAAATAGAAATTGTAAGGGCAAATGTAGGAGACATAAAGGTAAAAGGCGGAAAACAAGTAATCTTTGTTCAGGGAAAGAGCAAAGATAAAAAAGACGAATACGTAATATTGACACCTCAAGCACAGGAGGTAATTGAGTGGTATCTTGAATCAAGGGGAAAGCCCAAAGAAGATGAGCCGCTTCTTTGGGGTGTAGGAAATAGGGCAAGAGAGGAGAGAATTACAACACGTGCCATAAGGGAGCGTGTAAATTACTACCTAAAGCTCGCAGGAATTAAAAGAAAGGGAATAACTCCATACAGCCTCAGGCATACAGCAGCACTGCTTGCAATCGAAGCCGGAGCGGCAGTCTCAGAAGTAAAACAAATGCTTCGCCACAAAACAGTTGATTCCACTCTAGTCTACTTTGAAGAGGCAGAAGAGTTAAAGAGAAAGAAAACCTAATTATCTTCTCTCCAAATAACTCCTTATTGGAAAATTCCTGCCCGGATGTCTCAGCTTTTTTATTGCTTTTACTTCGATCTGTCTGATTCTCTCCCTGGTTACCTTAAACTCCCGACCCACCTCCTCAAGTGTATGTTCTCTCTCTTTTCCAATTCCGAACCTAAGCCTCACTATCCTTTCCTCCCTACTGTTAAGAACCGAGGAGAGAGCACCTCTTAGGATCTGCTTGAGTTCCTTCATCTGAAGAGCCTCAAGCGGAGAGGCTGTAGTTTTATCCTCTATAAAATCCATAAGCCTGCCGTCCTCCTCATCCCCAATTGGGGTCTCAAGTGAGATGGGGTCTTTTGCGATTTTAAGAATCCTTGCCACTTTGTCGTCCGGCATTCCAACCCTTTCTGCTATCTCCTCTGGAAACGGCTCGCGACCGAGTTCCTGAACAAGAAGCCTAGAAGCTCTGATTAGCCTATTTATAGTCTCAGTCATATGAACCGGAATCCTTATTATTCTAGACTGATCTGCAAGAGACCTAGTTATTGCCTGTCTTATCCACCACGTAGCATATGTGGAAAACTTATATCCCCTGTGATACTCA
>CAYMEO010000132.1:0-3850 GCA_964389705.1 uncultured Spirochaetia bacterium | reverse complement strand
ATCAAAGAAAGGCGGTGGAAGAAGGGGGAGTTTCTGTTTTTCATCTGATGTGCGCTGAAGCTCTATTTCTGAGACGAGAATACTCGGCGCAATCGTGGAGACAGGGACATATCCGGATTCCGCCCCACAGAAACCGTTGAATACGGCGTAGTCGTCTCCGGTGGCTATTATTTTATTTATTGATATAAGAGGCGTGCCTACGATCTCTACGCCCCTTACAAGTGTTTCCTTTCCGGTTTGAGGATCAACTCTATAGACGACAAGAGGTGTCGCTTTAAATGCCTGGAAGTTGTATGACGATGTGCTCGTCTCGCCCCCTATCATCTTTTCTATTATGACCCCAAATGGTTTATTCTGGCGCCTTACCTCTTCTATGAGTAATTTTTTTAATTGATCCCTCGTGTATTCTCTACTGGACTTGACAATCAAGTTGCTCATCCTTGCCATAGGTGCTCTTCCGTAGGATGCCCTTCCATGCCCGTTTGATTTATAGAATCCGTTAATCGGTGTTCTTGAGAGAAGGAAATTCTCCAGGATTCCATTGTTGACAAGAACTACCCTCTGTCCGGGAACCCCCTGATCATCAAACGGATAGTAGCCGAGAACATAGGTTCCGTTGAACCTCTTTATAGTTGGATCATCAATTACTGAAAGAAATGTTGGGATTATCCTCTGCCCTATCCTGTCTTTAAACGTCTGTCCGTCTTTGTCGTCAATCTGCCTTTCACCTTCGAGGCGATGCCCTATGGCCTCATGGAACATAATCCCTGCGGCCTCGGGTTCGAGTATAGCGGGAACAGTTGAGGGGGAAAGAACCTCTGCCTTTCTTATCCTGAGTGTTTCATCAACCATCCCTCTTACTATTGATTTTATCTCTTCAGTCGATGGTATGTCTTTTGGAGAGATATAGTAGAGGTTTCTATAGTTTGTAAAAGCCCTGCCGTCCTCAGCCCTTGTCGTCGCATTGGCGTTTATAGAATAGAGAATCTCATCCTTTATGTAGTTCGTCCCCTCAGTATTTACAAAATATACGGTCTCCTTTTGAGCCGATATTGATATGTCGGCATCAATCAGGTCTCTATAGCCTTTGTATACGGCTGAAATCTCCCTTATTCTGTCCTCCCACTCCTTTTGATTGAAAACCAGTGTGGCTTCTGGACTGTAGTAGACATGGACTCCCTCGCGCGATAAACTCGGTACAGTCTGGTCTTTTACTTTCTCCACATAGCTTGCCTTTTTATTAAAGTACTGCGTAAGGGCCTGTTTGTATGCGTAATCGGTCACCTGCCACAGGACAGTTCTTATGGCATCAACGTTATTGTCAATCGGAACAAAAGAGGCATTCTGGAATGGCAGTCCGCCACCGGATTTTCCCACAACCGAATTATCAAAATTGTAATCTCCCACACGCACATCCACAAATAGACGCCTTGTCCTATCACTATCAGACGATACAATTGCGCCGTATTTCCCCTTTACACTGTAATATGTGTTGTCCTTAATCTGATAGCTTATGAAATATGGGGACTCATAATTATCCATCCTGAGCTTTTCCCATGAGCGCATAAGCTCTTCTTTCATGGCCTCTATAACTAACATATCGCTTCTTCTCTCTTGCGATTTAATAAGAGATGGAATCAACAAAAACAGAACGGATAAAAAAATAGATAAAGCTTTAAACCTCATAATTTCTTACCCCTCTTTTTCAGATGTTGTAAATGTTATTTATCTTGGCTAGGAATGTCAATCTAGCCGTTTGTCGTTATAAAATGGTAAAGGCAAGGCACATACAAGCTCTCTGAGGAACCAACTGAGCGAACGGGAGGATTTTTTTGAGTTGAAAAATCTAAACCTGAGAAAAGGCAGAATGTAAGATGGATAAGATGCGAAATAAACCATGGCTTTTCTCCTACTGAATTTTCCCCCGCTGAAAATATAGCCCATATTGGGAAGCACTTCCCGTGATTCATCCGATATTGAGCGTATTGAAAGAACGGGTATTCCGCTTTGGAGAGATGCCTCCGCTACGCCCCATGTTTCCATATCCACAGCTAAAGCACCAGATGTCTCAAAGAGTTTCTTCTTCTCTATGGGGTCATGTATGAATCTATTTTCTGTGAGTATTCCGCCCCTTTTAAGGCCATTCCCGAGTCCTGGCAGATCGCTTAGAAGTCCCATTCTTCCTTTTTTCTTCAGACTCAAAACCCACTCCCCCAATATAATATCCCCGACTCTGAGATCGGCATCGAGCGCTCCTCCAAATCCGGCTGATATTATTAGATCAGGTTTAAATTTCTGTATTATAAAGGCGGTCCCCTTTCGTGCCCTCTTTATTCCAACCCCTGTTTGTCCGATAAGAACTGATTTCCCACAGAGCTCTCCAATAATGAATTCAATCTCTTCACAGAACCCTTTTTGGGCTTTAGAAATCTCATTTTTAATCTCCTCCCCTATCTCGCCCCATGTTGCAGAGATAATCGTAATCAACCCAATGACTCCTTAGAGGATAACCCCTCAGAAGATGGACTGAGCCTGGCTCCGAAAAGGAGTATCATCGCGCTTATTGTTATCATTACTGGGGCAACCATCATCGCAGTCTTTAGATTTGATATGTCTGAAATCCAGCCTATTGTCACGGGAGAGATGGCATCCCCAAATATATGGACTATAAATATGTTTACAGACATCGCAGTAGAGCGAATCTGCGGATGAACGGCGTTCATTATGGCGGCATTAAGAACGACGGTGAAAGATAAAAAGAATGCCGCCAGGGATACAGCAGACCAGTAAACCCAGGGGTTTTTCGATAAGATGGCGATAATCAGGATCGGAACGCTTAGGAGCATCCCCACCGATGAGGTAAAAAAATAGGCCTTATCTGTGATCTTAAGAAAGTAATCCCCTAAATACCCCCCAACAAGCGTACCAAAAAGTGCACCTGGGATTAAAGTAAGTCCAAAGAGCTTACTTGCTGTGCCTACAGGTAGGCCCTTTATCCGATGTAGAAATGTCGGTACCCATACACCAAGCCCACCGAGGGCAAATCCGTAGGCCGTAAGCCCCAGAACTGCCGTCATAAACTGTCTATTATGCAGGAGCGAGAGATAAATCCTCTTTAGGTCTTTAGGGCGCAGGGATTCTGCACGACTAAACCTAAGGACTCGGTCTGCTGCCCCCCTCTCCGGTTCTTTGATTCTAAGGCACAAAAGACCCATTAAAAGCCCCGGAAGCCCCACTATAAAAAAAGCAGATCGCCAACCGTAGACCTCTCCTAGGTATCCTCCGAGTATGTACCCAAGTGCGCTTCCTATAGGAAGGGCCATTACAAAGAATGAAAGGGCCTTTCCCCTGTCTCTTTTTCCGAAAAAATCCGATATAAGAGCGGGTGCAATCACTATGTAAGATGCCTCTCCTATGCTGATAAGAGATCTAGCAAGGACGAGTTGAGAGTAATTCTGCGCAAGCCCCGCCCCTGCCGTAGCAAGGCTACCGAGTCCAACGCCCAGGGCAATTATCCATTTTCTCGTCAGCATATCTCCGAGTCTTCCAAATATGGGAGACACAGAGAGATAAACTATTATAAAAGCCGAGCTGATAAATCCAAGCTGCTTATCTGATAGGATTAGGTCATCTTTTATAAAAGGGAAGACGGCAAATATTATCTGTCTGTCAATATAGTTTAAAAAGTTTATCCCGGTTAGAATAAGCAGCGCTATATAGGCTTGAGATTGAATGTTCGATTCCACGTTGGTATTATAACACAGGCAAATCCATCCATTCGTTTTCGTGAAATCTATAGAGGGGCAATTAAATGAGATTTGGAATTGGTCTTTTTAGTTTGCAGTCCCAT
>CAYMEO010000131.1:0-4116 GCA_964389705.1 uncultured Spirochaetia bacterium | reverse complement strand
GAGCCGGCATATTGACAGAATCATTTTAGGCGGTTATAAGTATTAGCTAATTTAATGCGTCGGATACAGGTGGATGCGCTCCAAAATAGAGCAGAATATGATGAAACCGAGGCTGCTTCTATGGAGAGGGTCGTTAGGTTCTATCTGTAATAACCCCAAAAGCATTCCCCTGATTTGGAGGAAACTAACTCAGCATCAGTTCCACATAGGAGGATAGGAGATTTAGTTTTATTCGTGGCTTAGGAATGTATAGAGGCATTAATACAATTACGGAGGATAATGGAGGATGCCAGTAAAATCTATAACTTATAGACACATAAAATGTTAACGTATCAGCCCTAACAATTGTCCTTAGTTGACATTTTTATATAAAAATGTTAAGTAATCACTTACTTAAATCTACTCTATCTCTGCAAGTTCAAGGAGCATTGCTTCAAGAGATAAGTGAGGTGATTTTTGCAAACGTCATCAAATGGCTTAATAAATAGAGCTTTAATAATCGCCGCCGGACAAGGCAGCAGGCTTCATTCCATAACCAATGGTAACCCTAAACCCCTAACCCATCTTCTGGGTTTGTCTCTAATTGAGAGGGTAATGCTTAGTGTAAAAGGGGTTGGTGTGAATGATTTTGTGATAGTTATTGGCTATCTCGGAGACAAGATAAAGGCGAAGCTGGGGAATGGATCCAAGTATGGGGTAAAGATAACGTATGTCATGAACGATGAATGGCAAAAAGGAAACGGAATCTCCGTTTTAAAAGCAAAAGATTTGTTAAACAAGGACAATAAAGAGAAATTTTTTCTTCTTATGTCAGATCATATATTTGAATCTAAGATCCTACAGGATCTAAAAAAGATGAATTTAGATGAAGATAAATGTGCCTTAGTGGTAGATAAATCCCCAAAGGGGCACATTGATCTCGATGAGGCAACTAAAGTTAGAATAGAAAACGGGCACATAGTAAAGATTGGGAAAAATCTAGAGGATTATAACGGCGTTGACTGTGGCATATTTCTACTTACACCCTCAATATTTGAGGCACTCGAAGAAAGCAGAAAGAGCGGAGATGAAACCCTATCCGGAGGAATAAGAATCTTAGGAGAGAATGGAAAGGTAAAGCCCCTTGACATCAAAGATCACTTTTGGATCGATGTTGACACAGAAAGCGATTATCTGGAAGCTAAAAAGATATTGGTCAAAAGGCTAATCCAAGATAACGCCTCATGGAGCAGACAAGGAATAAAGAAGACCCAGAGAGCATTAAAATGAGATCCCCGCTTAGGGTTATCTTTCTAAATCACTCGGTAAGAGACGGAGGATCGGGAAGAAGCCTTTTTTACCTGATAAAATACATTGATAAAACCAAAATCACCCCTTTTGTTCTTGTTCCTAAAGAGGATGTATTTACTGAACTCCTTAAGAAGGAAGGCCTAGGAGACAGAATCATCGTTGATGAGAAATTCCCTGAAAATATGCTCATTCCCCGTTTGAATTCAAACCTAATTCCTCTGCGAGTCTTAAAAATCGTATCGGTGTTGTTAAACCTGATTGACGCATTTATATTCCTCTTAAAATCACCGTTCATAATAAATAGAACAAAATCAGACATAGTATACTGTAACGGCACTCTCTCAAAAATTATTGGAACCCTGGTAGGTACCCTCAACCATCGCCCTGTTATATGGCATGTGAGGAACATTCAGCAGACAAGAACACTCCGATTTACAATGAACTTCCTTTCACTGTTTCCCGCGGTAAAAAAGATAATCTGCGTCTCTCATGCCGCGGCACAACAGTTTTACTTCGTAGGAGATAAAATCTCAGTCATTTACAACGGTGTTGATATTGATGAATTTAACCCAAAGAGGATTATCGGTGCTTTAAGAGTCGAGTATGGGATTCCTGAGGGGACAATTGTAGTTGGGAGCACAGGGAGAATCGTTCCAAGAAAGGGATACGAATATATGGTAAAAGCCGCGCTCACTGTAAAGAATAAACTCGGCGAGAACGAGGCAAATAAGATAAGGTTTGTGGTGATTGGCGATACCCCCCATTACTTTCGGGATAATCACATGCAGTCTTTGATGAACTTGATAAAGGAACTTGGTCTTGAAGGCATTTTTATCTTTACGGGATACAAAGAAGATGTAAGACCCTATCTAAAGGACTTCGATATATTTGTCATACCGTCGAACTTTCCTGATTCGTTCCCTAGAGCCGTAATAGAGGCAATGTCTCTGGGAATTCCAGTTGTAGGATATAGAATAGGAGGAATTACTGAATCAGTAGAGGATGGGGTGACTGGATTACTAAATGAACCGGGCAACATTGAGCTGATGGGAGATTCGATTTTAAAACTTATAAACGACAAAGCACTTCGATTATCCATGGGATCCGCTGGAAAAGAAAGGATAAAAAAATACTTCTCTGTAGAACGCAAAACGAGAGAAATTGAAGAAAAGATACTGGGTGCTTTGTAGATATTACACCGCAACCTTCTTTTCCTAGAAAGGCATAGTGTGAGACTTTTCCTCTAAGTTTCTTCACAGTCTAATACCTACTTAAGATTACAGATTTGTAATCTTTCTATCATGTTCCTGTCATTATTCGTTCAGTACTATTGTGCCTAGAGAAAAGGTTCTACCAAGAACAAATCAAATCCAAGTCACTTTAATAGATGAAAGATTAATTCAGAGGAGGCAATTTGAGAATTGGTCTCGATGCCAGAAACCTAATGCCAAGAATAAACGGGCTTGGAAGACATGTTTATTCTATCATAAAGAATCTCGCAAAGCTGGATCACGAAAACGAATATATCATCATTAAGAGGCCGGAATATAAGTCGAAAATTGTAGATAAAGAAAATTTCCGGGAAGTATGTGTTCCTTGCGATCCGTCATCGCTTAGAAATTGCCTTATTGGGTTTCAAGAAATTAATAATCTTAATCTGGACATCTATCATTGTCTTTTCCATTTTCTGCCGGGACGGATAAAGGCTCAAAGAATTATAGTGACGCTCCATGACCTTATATGGATTGACTATCCCGAGCTTGCATTTGATGATTTCTTTCGTCAAAAGATTATAGAATACTATGGGAAAATATTTATAAAACGGGCACTTAAAAGATCTGACACAATTGTTGCAATCTCAGAGCATACCAAAGAACATGCCTTGAAGAGGTATAATCTCTGTACAGAGAATATCCATGTAATCCATAACGGCGTTGACCTCGACTATTTTAATAAAATTGCTCTCTCGAAAATCCCAGAAGAGTATAAAAAAAGAGAATATATTTTTTCGATTGGTCATACCAGACCTTATAAAAACATACCACGACTAATCCAAGCGTTTAAACTGATTAGTGATGAATTCCCAGATATTGATCTGATGGTCGTAGGTCGTGGAGATTACCTCGTAAAATTAAAAAAACTAGTTGCAATCTATGGCCTGGAAAAGCGTGTTATCTTTACCGGACACCTGCCAGATGAAATAATGGTTCCCCTTTTTAAGAATGCTCTATTTCTGGCTTTCCCCTCTCTTATAGAGGGATTCGGCGCGCCACTACTTGAGGCCATGGCAATTAGATGTCCGATACTCTCATCCAAAATACCAGTGATAGAAGAGATATGTGGAGACGCATATGAAAAGGTTAACCCCTACAGTGTAGAGGATATTGCAAAGGGAATGCGAAAGCTTTTGAGCTTTAAGGATTACAGGGATTATTTAAGAGAGAGGGGCCATGAAAGGGCAAAACTCTTCTCATGGGAAGAGAGCGCAAAAAAGCTAATAGCCCTCTATAGTGGCACCGCCCGATTCAACCTTGAAGCGCCACCGGAGCCTCTTCAGATACATCAAAGGCTATAGTAGATCAGCAAAAAATAAAATCGCGTTTGTCTAAAAACCGAGACCCTATAGCCAAATTAAGTTGAATCTTCTGCTAAGGTTGGCAATATATTAGGAATATTATCTGTGTATAGATACTCAATCCATAAAGCAACAAAGAAGAAAATACTTGGAAGTACCGAATATCTAAAAGTGTGATCTGTGGTTTTTAATTTATAAAAGGTGTGTGGGATTACAGGATTCTGGGACTTTAGAAAAATAACAACAAAGGC
>CAYMEO010000130.1:0-4264 GCA_964389705.1 uncultured Spirochaetia bacterium | reverse complement strand
TACAGACGACTTGAGTCAATAATAAGGCCTAGGAAGAACGCTAGGACAGATAGAGGCCCTCCATCGAGGAGGTCAGCTGCTAGGATGATAAGAGACTACGGATACGAAATATGGCGAAGGAAAGTGGGCTATGGAAGGAGATGGATGGCGGAGACAGCAATATCGATATTCAAATCCATATTCGGAGAAGAGATATTATCAAATAAGACTAGTTGGATGAAGATAGAGATAATACAGAAGGCATACATATACAACCTACTGCTGAACGCGGTGTAAACCTGAGACAAAGGAGCGCCAGCGGGAGAAGAGGTTATCGAGCAAGAGGAATTAAGCAACAAGGCACAACAATGTCCTCATCACACTTGATAAGTGCTACCCCATAGTTCTAAGACAAACCAGCAGTGAACAATTAAACAACATTCTGAAAAATGCTGCGGATAACGACTCAGCTCATCAAGCTTTTAAAACACACCTATCTAATGGTGTAATTCATCGATACCTTTATATAATACCTAAAGGGAATAAATATTTTGTGAGTAACGTCTGGAAATTTGAGGAAGGTGAGGTAAGAAAACCAGGAACAATCCATATTACAGTGTTCGCTCTACTTATAGGGGTTGGAGCCGTCGCTGGCACATTCGGGAGTCTAGCAGTGCCTCTCGGTTTCGGCGTAACAGGTTTTTGGCCTGGTGTTGCTGTTCAAGCGGTTGGCTCAATTTGGTTTGGGTTGTGGGGAGTAATCGCTGGAGGGTTATTCCCATTTATCTCAAACTCGCTAGCTGGCGCGCCATTGTATGTCAGCGTAGCCTACCTACCATCAAATCTCATCCAAGGCCTTGTACCTCTTTTGGCGTTCAAATATTTAGGCTTAGACCCTCGATTGACTAAAGCAAAAGATTACGTCGGATACGTGCTCTTTGCGGTTATAATCAACAATATTCTCGGTGCGAGCTGGGCGGTAACGGCTCTACAATACTTCGGATTAATAACCGTGCAGTCAGTACCCTTATTCTTCTCTGGATGGACAATAGGCAACGGAGTCCCAAGCCTTGTATTCGGCATAATTTTGTTGAAAGCACTCTCACCCTTGGTCATTAAAAGCAGGGCATTCTGCAAGGGCTGGCTCGCTTAATACAACTACACATATGAAGAAAACACTCCTAGGATATTTGGCAGAAGATTCCCCAGTTCACGCGTTACATCCCTTCACCAAACTAATGTTCCTCCTGATCGCGAGCTCTTACCCAATGTTCATTGACATGATAGAAGTAAATATTGTGGGAACAGTTATTATGTTGATCCTTCTGTCAATTTCAAGAGTTGAATTAATGATACTAAAACGGTATAAAACAATTTTGCTTAACCTCTTTGCGATAATAGCCATCGCATATACATTCTTTGGTGGCTATGCGCCCGGCTACAGGGTACTCGCAGAACTCGGGCCCATCAAAATAGCTTGGGAAAATTTGAGATGGGCCATCACAGTCTACTCAAAGCTGGTGTTCGCAGTCCTCATAATTATTTTTTTCTTAAGCACATCGCGAGAGAGAGACATAATTATAGCTTTTAGAACGATAAGGCTCCCCTATACTGTTTCCTACGTCGCCGGTTTAGCTTTTCGCTCAATAGGGCTAAGTTTAATTGACTTTTTTACAATAAGAGAAGCTGAAAAGGCCAGAGCTCTTAACATAGATGAGTTACCCTTCTCCCAAAAGGTTAAGAAGTTTGGACTATACATTATACCTATGACTGCTTTAGTTCTTAGGAGAGCTGAAGAAGTTGCTAACGCTTTAGATTCACGAGGATTCACAATGCGTAAAAAAGAGAAAAGAACTGACTATATAAAAACCAAATACACTTTTAGGAGCATAGATTTAGTCGTCAACATCGTTTTGATAGCACTCCTCACCACTGTCCTCACCCTGCGATACGCTTTGGGCCTCCTTACGACTCAACATTCTCTTCTCTACTCTTTCTGAAGCGGGGAACTACTATGATAGAGTTAAAAGACGTATATTGGCGATACAGTGATTCAAAAGAATGGGCACTCAACGATATCAACCTCAAAATACAAGAGGGCGAGTTTATTGGAATAGTTGGTGTAAATGGCTCGGGTAAAACCACGCTGGCTATGTGTATGAATGGATTGATACCATCAAACTATCATGGAGTGATGAAAGGAGAAGTGAATATTCTCGGGATGAATACAAAAGAATATGGACCAGCGGCAATATCAAAATACGTAGGCTTCGTTTTCTCCGACCCTGAATCCCAATTCGTGACAATGAGTGTTGAAGAGGAAATTGTTTTCTCTTTAGAAAATCAAGGACTTGATTTAAAGGAAATTAAGGAAAGGATCGACTGGGTTCTCAAAGTAACAAGACTTTCCTCAAAATATCTCGAGAAGCCTCCCTACGAGCTTTCAGGAGGAGAGAAACAAAGAGTGGCAATAGCCGCAGCTTTAGCCACCAAGCCAAAAATGCTTATTCTTGACGAGCCTACAAGCCAACTGGACCCAGTTGGCAAACAGGAGGTTTTCGATGTTCTGGAACAGTTGAAAAAAGATGCACAATCAACAATTGTAGTTATTGAACATAGAATGGAAAAGCTCGCAGCTCTAGCAACAAGGATGATCCTGTTACACGAAGGGAGAATTTTGAGAGACACAACTCCGAAGCAATTTTTTGAAGAAACATCCCTTCTTGAAGAGCTTAGACTATATCCACCTGAATGGATGAGCGTATTATCTAAGTTGAGGGGGGCGCAACTATATTCAAGTGATATACCGCTGACCTTAGAGGAAGCCATCCAGAAATTCAGGGAACTGGTCGCAAGTCTGAACATAAAACTAAGGCCAGAGTATGTTCAGGGTAATGGATCCACAGCAGTCGGTAGAGTCATAATAGACGTGGAAGACGTAGGGTTCGCATATCCAGACGGAACAAGAGCTCTAAACGGTATAAACTTGAGAATTAAGAGCGGTGAATTCGTAGCTCTAATAGGTCAAAATGGCTCGGGCAAGACCACACTCGCCAAATGCATCGCGGGGATATACAAGCCTACGGAGGGGAGGATTTTGGTGGATGGGCTTGATGTTAGGTCGTCACCCACAAATAAGATTGCGACGAAAGTAGGATATGTATTCCAAAACCCTGATCATCAGTTGTTTAATGAGACAGTTTTTAAAGAGATAGCCTTTGGCCCGTCAAATGTAATGCTTACCAAAGAAGAAGTCGAGAAGCGTGTAAAAGAGGCGCTTGCTATTGTGGGTTTGAACGAATCATACTTAGAAATGCACCCATTTTTCCTTCCAAAAGGATTGAGACAGCGAGTGGCGATAGCTTCTATACTCGCCATGAGACCACCTGTAATAATTGTTGACGAACCGACTACAGGGCAGGACTTTAAGCAATCTTTTGAGATAATGGATTTTCTGAAAATGCTAAACCAACGTGGTCACACAATCATCATTATCACTCATGACATGCCAATTGTTGCCAGATATGCTTCAAGAGTAATATGTATGGCGAATGGCAAAATATTGATAGACGGATACACTCGAGAAGTTTTTAAACAAACTGATATTCTGGCCAAAGCTTTTGTACGCCCCCCGGATACAACTTATATTGCGCAAAAAGTGGATATGGGAATCCCGCCAGATCTCTTGACCCCAGATGAACTGTACCTGACTATCGCGAAATCTGTTTTGCCTCTATAAAACACGTCTATTCAATGGCAGCACACTTTTCCATTACATCCAATATATTTAGAGACGGTGCCCGTTGTTGACCCGTAAAAAGTGCGTGATAGTTGATGGGTGTTCTGCCTGTTCTGGAGATGTTTATGATTTCTGTGCTCGGAGTTGATGTAGGTTCCGAGTGCCGCTAAAGCCACCGTGATTGCGAGTGTTATGAAGATTGGCAGCCCTAGTGTTGTGAGTGTTTGGATTAGGAGTAGGCTTCCCAGCAAGACCGTTACCACCGCTAAGATTTTTTCAGACAGCAACACACCGATAATAAACAACACTGTGCCGACCAGTATGGCGATGAAAAATGCTTACAAACCCCGATGCCAGACCGTACCCGACTATGCCCAAGGCTAATCCAATGCCAAGCCTGAGCGCCAAGATTGTTAATATGCCTCCTAGGACGAAGCTCGCTATCGCCGCGACTAGAGATAATGGGCCGCTCCCGGATCCAGCATAAACCTAGGACACAGGAAGACTAGCAGGAGAAGAGACTGTGAAGCCAAGGGAATTAGGCCA
>CAYMEO010000129.1:0-4289 GCA_964389705.1 uncultured Spirochaetia bacterium | reverse complement strand
ATAATCTAGACTCGGTGACTCAATCGGAGTATGATAAGGTAGTGGGTGCTTTACAACTGGACTCCTGCCACTCTATAATATAGAAAACCTCTGGAGGTATCATCAGGTGAAAGAATATCCGCGAGAGAATGTAAGGAATGTGGCTATAATCGCACATCACGGTGCAGGAAAGACCTCTCTTTGTGAGGCGATGCTATATATAAGCGGTGCTACTCAAAAGCTCGGAAGCGTGGACGAGGGTTCATCTGTTTTAGACTATGAGTTGGAAGAGCAAAACCGTAGGATGTCAATCAACTCGCATGTCGCTTTTTATGAATGGGACGACCACGTTGTAAATCTGGTGGATACACCTGGTTTTGCGAATTTTTTATTTGAGACTGAGAGCGCCATGAGAGTAGTAGATGGCGCGGTTGTGATTGTAAGCGCCATTACCGGAGTGAAGGCACAGACTCAGAGGTTCTGGCAGATGGCAGCCGATTTAGGGATTCCGAGGGTGCTTTTTATGAACAAGCTCGATAGAGAAAGGGCGAGTTTTGATAATGCAATTGCTGATATTGAGAAGGACTTACAGGTAAAACCCGTGCCTGTTACAATCCCTATAGGAGAAGAGGAGGATTTCAATGGCGTTATTGACCTGATAGAGATGAAGGCATATATCTACAGCGAAGGTGGGAAATATTCCGTAGAGCCTATATCCGGTAATAATGAAGCGAGTTCCTGGAGGGAGAGATTGATCGAATCCGTTGCAGAGATAAATGACGATCTACTTGAGAAGTATCTGGGCGGAGAGTCATTTGAAAATGCTCTTGTCTACAAGATGTTGAGAGAGGGAGTGCTTAGCGCAAGGATAGTTCCAGTATTTGTCGGATCTGCAACAAGGCTCATTGGCATCCATCTTCTTATGGATGCGATATGCAGATACCTGCCATCTCCTTTGGAGAGGCCGCCTATTAAAGGACAGAATTTAAAGGGCGAGGTTGTGGAGAGGAGATCAAAGCTCGAAGAGCCAATGTCGGCTTTTGTATTTAAGACCATATCCGACCCTTATGCAGGAAAGATGAGCATATTTAGGATATTTTCTGGCTCAATAAAGGCCGATTCAACGGTTTACAATTCGACTAAAAGGTCTCGTGAGAAGATAGGGCAGATATTTAGAATTATTGGAAAGAAGCAGTTTCCTGTAAGCCCCGCTCTATTTGGAGATATAGTTGTGGTCAATAAGCTCAAGGATACTGAAACCGGAGATACGCTTTCCGATGAATCAAATCCGATCATTATTTCACCTCCAAATATGCCCCAGGTCGTTATGTCTTATGCAATTCAGCCCAGGACTAGAGCCGATGAGGACAAACTTCTTTCATCTCTTACTAGAATACGAGAAGAGGATCCTACGGTTCAATTCAGGAGGGACGAGGAAACAAAGGAGTTTCTCCTTTCGGGTACAGGGCAGGTTCATGTTGAGGTTACTGTGGATAAGCTCAAGAATAAATACGGTGTGAGCCTTGATATGAAAACGCCCAAGGTTCCCTATAGGGAGACGATCAAGTCTGTGGCAAAGGCAGAAGGGAAGTATATAAAGCAGACCGGAGGCAGGGGACAATATGGAGACGCATGGATTCAGATTGAGCCTCTCAAGAGTGGCGGATATGAATTTGTTGATAGGATCGTGGGTGGCGTAATACCTAAGAACTTTATTCCATCGGTTGAAAAGGGGGTTAGGGAGGCGATGCAGAAGGGCGTCCTTGCAAACTATCCGGTTGTGGATGTAAGAGTCACACTTTTTGATGGGAAATACCATCCGGTGGACTCATCTGATATAGCCTTTAAGATTGCGGGTTCTATGGCCTTTAAGAAGGCAATGGAGATGGCTCAGCCCGTACTCCTTGAACCTATAATGCGTATGGAAATCTCTACCCCGGAGGATTGTTTGGGAGACGTAATTGGAGATATAAATGCAAGAAGGGGAAAGGTCTCAGGGGTTGAGCCACAGGCAGGGGGGCACGTTGTAAGGGCATTAGTTCCTATGGCTGAGATCCTTACATATGCGGCTGAACTCCGCTCTATTACAAGTGGACGCGGGATGTTTACAATGGAGTTTTCTCATTATGAAGAGGTACCGAGCCACCTTGCCTCCAAGATAATTGAAGAGGCGGCAAAGGAGAGAAAGGCTGAGGCGGAGTAGAGAGTTATAAAAGAGCACAAACGTAGTGGGCGGGGAAGCCCTATTTCTGCCTTAATACTCCTAATCTTGAAGATGATAAGACCTTATAACGGCATTTTCCCAAAGATCCATCCAACCTCTTTTATCTCAGAGAGCGCTGAGATAATAGGCAACGTTACAATAGGGAAGGAATCGAGCGTCTGGTTTCAGACTGTAATTCGAGGCGACGTAAACTTTATACAGATTGGTGATAGGACAAATATACAGGACGGGTGCGTACTTCATGTCACAAGCGGTACCTGGCCTCTTATAATTGGGGATGATGTAACTACTGGACACAGAGTTGTGCTTCATGGATGTACTGTGAAGAGTTGTGTTCTTGTCGGAATCGGCTCGATTGTTCTAGATGGGGCGATAATAGAGGAGAATTCTATTGTAGCAGCGGGAACCCTTATTCCGCCGAGATTTCGAGTGCCCTCTGGGACAATGGTAATGGGCACTCCAGCCAGTGTAAAGAGGGAGCTAAAGCCTGAGGAATTTGAGCATATAAAACAGTCAGCGATGAACTATGTGAGATATGCAAAGACATATAAGATGACATGAAATCAACCAAGCTCGCGGTTATTGGAGGCGGCCCAGGGGGATACCCTGCGGCATTTCTGGCGGCTGACCTTGGAATGCAGGTTACATTGATAGACCCCCAACCGAATCCCGGAGGCGTTTGTCTTTACAGGGGGTGCATTCCATCAAAGGCCCTGCTTCATGTGGCTAAGGTCCTTACAGAGGTCCATCATGCATCTAGTTGGGGGATTGAATTCTCTAAGCCTAAGATTGATATCAACAGGCTTCGTGAATGGAAAGAGGGTGTGGTTCAAAAATTAACCGTTGGGCTTGGTCAACTCTCTAAGCAGCGTAAGATCAGATACATTCAAGGGCACGCCAGTTTCATTAATTCTCAAACATTGAAGATTCAAAGGAATGATGGTGGGGAGGAGTATCTTAGGTTTGAGCATGCAATTGTGGCAACAGGTTCACGCCCAGCTACAATTCCCAACCTTTCCTTTAACAGTCCTCGAATTATGGATTCAACAACGGCCCTAGAACTCAATGACATTCCAAGGACTATGCTTGTAGTTGGTGGCGGCTATATTGGTCTTGAAATTGGAACGGTATATGCCGCCCTTGGAACCAGGGTTTCGGTTGTAGAGATGACATCTGGTCTGATGCCCGGCGTAGACCGAGACCTGGTTTCTATACTTAATAGGCGTCTGGAGAGGGTTTTTGATTCCATTATGCTCAACACCAAGGTTGTTGAGATAAAAGAGGAGAAAAACGGTATAAGTGTCAAGTTTGAGGGAACTGGGGTTAAAGAACCAAATCAAATATTTGAAAAAGTCCTTATCTCCGTAGGGCGCAGACCCAATTCAGAGGGGATTGGACTTGAAAATACAAGGGTGGAGGTTGATCCACATGGGTTTGTCAGTGTCAATGCCCAGCGTCGGACGGCCGAGCACTCGATATATGCAATTGGAGATGTTGCCGGAGAACCGATGCTGGCGCACAAAGCCACGCATGAGGGGCGTGTAGCGGCTGAGGCGATTGCCGGGTATGAGGTTGTTTTTGAGCCCCGTGCAATTCCCGCTGTAGTTTTTACCGACCCGGAGATTGCCTGGTGCGGTTTAACTGAGACTCAAGCAAGGCAGGAGAATCGCCCGATTAAAGTCGCCCGCTTTCCCTGGGGTGCATCTGGCAGGGCGACTACACTCGACCGTAATGATGGTGTGACAAAGCTCATTATAGACCCCGACACAGAGCGCATACTAGGGGTGGGGATTGTAGGAACGGGTGCGGGCGAGTTGATTTCAGAGGGGGTACTTGCCGTAGAGATGGCAGCACTGGCTTCAGATATTCAATTGAGTATTCATCCACATCCAACCCTCTCTGAAACCATCATGGAATCTGCCGAGGCCTTTTTCGGTACAAGTACACATATCTACCGTCCAAAGAGAGATTAATAAATATGGCTATTCTTTCTCCTCCGAGTATCGCAGGGCCCCTATACGATTGCAATATGTTCATAACTAACGTGAGTTTGATGAAGGAATTAAAGAGCCATAGGGACATAGGA
>CAYMEO010000128.1:0-4565 GCA_964389705.1 uncultured Spirochaetia bacterium | reverse complement strand
TAATATTTGGGATCTGATACTTTTGTTGCATCTAGAAACCTAAATCCGTTTATAAAAACATCGTCTGATTTGTGCCGACATGAGCTCTAATAATATCTTTGAACTGCAGAGGAGTTCAATATAAATGTATCATTTGATGTGTTATTATCTCCCGGACTTAAAGATAGGATATACTGGGTTGTTGGGTTAAGGGATTGCGGAGGATTGCCTATTATCTGAAAAGTTCCGCCAGGGGAGAGATTTGTTATAGCACTGCTTGCGAGTTGCTCTGTAATCGGAGCACCGTTGACTATAGTAGTGGCAATAAGCGTGACGGTTCGGTTTCCAACAGAGGACGACTCTCCAACATTGCGTACAATACCTACTATCACTGGCCTGGACTGGCCTGTGGTTGGGTCTGTGACATAGGAGTTGAAAATACTCTCAGCAGTCAAATCGGCTGGCCTTTGTATAATTACTGGTGGTGGCGTTGGCGGTTCAGATATACAGGACATAAGACTCAATAAATCCAAAATGACAAGGGTTAGAATAATTTTTTTCATTTTTTATAATACCTCCATCATCTGTACCGATTTATTTGAAAAAATGCCGTGGGCTAAACAAGCCTAGACTGATATATGCTTGCCAGACCGTCTGGTATATCTGCGTGGGTCTTTGCGGTAATGCACCATATGGGCTGTGTAAATCTACACAGAGGTGTAGATAAAGGAAAATTGCGGGATGAAGATAAACAGAAAATATGGAGGCATAACCTTAACTTGTGATACGGCTGAGTTTAGGGATACCTTCAATCGGACGAAGGAAGGAATTAGAATCTTAAAATTCAGGATTTTCGTTGGTAAAATTATATAGAAAGACAGTAATACCAAGGTCCTTAACGGTTTTTTTAATAAGACCGATGCCATTAATTTGATTGGAGCTAATTATGATAGTAAAAGAAATATCAAAGGATAGTTATAAACAAACGTTTCTGCCTGAGCCGCCTATTGAGGTTAGCTCAAATCCGCATAACTGCCCATACTATGGTGGTAGTGGCTTAGGATCGCTATCCTCTCGACAAGAAGACTCAAATTAGACTCTTTATCTTTAAAGGCAAGGTAAATAAGCTTAGATGCGATACCATGCACTTGTATGTGATTATGATGGGACACTGGCTTTAGATGGCAAGGTGAGTGAAAAAACATTGGCGTGGCTTGGGCGTTTGAGGAAATCAGGTCGGAGGTTAGTTCTTGTTACAGGCCGTGAATTAGATGATCTTATGCGCGTTTTCTCCCATTTGGATCTCTTCGATCGGGTTGTGGCTGAAAATGGGGCATTGCTCTATCGGCCGGCCACTCATGAAGAGAAGCTCCTGTGCAGAAAGCCGCCGGAAGGGTTTATCAATATACTTAGGGAGCGGGGTGTTGCCCCACTCTCTGTTGGGCGGGTGATCATCTCTACGCGGGAGCCGAATGAAACCGCAGTGCTTGAGGCGATACGCGATTTGGGGGTTGAGATGCAGGTCATATTCAATAAGGGTGCTGTAATGATACTACCTTCCGGGGTGAATAAGGCCTCGGGACTCAGTGCGGCATTGAGCGAGATTGGTCTTTCCCCACATAATGTTGTTGGTGTAGGTGACGCTGAAAATGACAATGCCTTCCTCAGTCTATGTGAATGCTCAGTAGCAGTTGCCAATGCCCTTCCCGTGATCAAAGAGCATGCGGATTTTGTTACAACATCGGAAAATGGAGCCGGTGTCAGTGAGATTATTGATAAGCTTATTGACTCTGATTTAAGTGACATCGAGCCTCATCTGCAGAGACATGAGATCCCAATTGGCACGCTGGAGGACGGGCAGGAGGTACGTATTAAGCCCTATGGCACGAGTGTTTTTCTTTGCGGCGACTCAGAAAGTGAAAAATCAAAATTAGCGGCTGGTTTTTTGGAGCGACTTGCGGAACACAGATACCAGTTTTGCATCATTGACCCTGAGGGGGATTATCGAGATTTCCAGGGAGCTGTTGTACTAGGCAATAGTAGGCAGGCACCAGTTGTAAGTGAAGTGATTAAATTACTTGAAAATCCGGATCAAAATAGCGTCATAAACCTGATTGGAATTCCTCTTGAAGACCGGCCTTCGTTCTTTAAGAGCCTTTTACCGGCTCTCCTTGGGTTGCGTGCTCGGACTGGCCGACCGCACTGGATAGTGATAGACAGGGTCCATTGTCTAATTCCCTTGTCTTGGGCTTCTGATGCATTGATGATTCCTAGGAAAGCCCAGGGAATGATGTTTATTACTGCCTATCCCGATCGTGTTTTCCCTCTTGTTCTATCCTCGGTTGATATGGTAATAGTTGTAGGAGAATCTGCGGGGCGGACTATTTACACAATTGGCCAAATCCTTGGCCAAAACCCGCCTCCAGTTCCTCATTATTTGGAATTCAAATCGGGCGGGGTTATAGTCTGGTGGAGGCAACCAAAGGCGAATCCATTCTGGATGAGGACATCCCTCCACGGATAGAGCGCCATCGCCGCATCTGTAAATGCAGAGGGAAATAAGTCCCAAATAGAAACTTTTTAGTATTTTGGTGAATAAAGCAACGGTGTATGACCAATGTAAATTGATAAAAATAGCAGATAATTACAATTAGTTAGATAATTTCTACTAAGAAGAATATCAGCTTATCTAAAACACCAAATGAATTTGTTTAGTGATTATTTTATATATATTGATACATAGCATTAACAAATCTATCTAACTGCTCTAAATAAAAGGCTTTTAATATAGAAACTGAATACAAAAAGCCCAGCCTCTTGATCCATGAATTAATTAAAAAAAGCCTATCTACTCAGAAATAGGTGCAAAATCCTCACTTACAACCGACTTGGAGCCTGGATTGACATAAACGCTAGTTGTAGAGCTTAAGCCTCTATATCTGAATCCTACTATATGCTTCCCCGGAGGGACGGAAACTATCCTATCTCCGTTAAAATCTCTAGACCAACCAATGAATCTGCCATCTACATATACCCTTACATCTACATCCTCTGGCGTTACCTGGATCTCAAGGTCTCCATACGGTTCAGTGACAGGTGGAGGAGGGGGAGGATTATAATAGGGATAATATGGGTATACCCCAAATGGAAACGCTGCTCCAAAGTTAAAGAAAAAGGCAGAGCGTGCGTATGATGTAAGAGTCATCGAGAGCATAATTGCAAACACTGCAATTATTATATTTAATTTTCTTATCATATCTATTCATCCTCTTTGACAGCTATTCTCATCTTAATATATCATGTCCTGAAGGCTTATTAGAAATTCTTTGTACTTCCGAGTGCCGGTTATTACAGGCTCTAGTATTCCCTCCTCGGATTGTGCTTTAGTCTGTAAATATCGCCCTCTAAGATATCCAGTCTCTGATTGAGTCGTGCTGCCTCTTCTGGCGTTTTAATCCCCTCTGCTTCTAATCTCTCTGTATCCGATCTGATTTTATCCAGTCTAAATTGTAGCCTTGAAGCCTCTTCACCAGTCAATGTCCCTGTTGCTACACCATTGTCAATCCTGCGTTGAAGCTCGGCAATTCGGCTATGAATACCGGGATAGGATACGGGATAAGCTACAGGTGGGGGTGGGGCGGCACACTGGAATAGAAGAACTAATACTGACAAGCCAAATATGGAAAATGCTGCCTTCATATCAGTCTCCTAGACTTTTTTCATACAAACTGGAGTCTTAAATTAAGGTTTCAACTAGAATAATTGTTAAGTATAATGAGCTTGCTTATAACACTCCTTAGAGTTTATTTAACTTCTAGAAGTGGTGTAAAAGTTTTTCAGACCACCTAGTGCATCCTCAGGCTTATATTCTGTTTTCAATTCGCCTCTATAAGTTCAATTCTTAGGGTACGGACCAGATGACTTTACCTTCCTTGTCGGCAACCACAACAGATGACTGTCCATCGGGCAATACGGAAAGCCCAATACGTGGTTTCCCATTCTTACCATAGAGAATTAGATTAGGATTATCTTTATCTAATATAAGCATGGCACGGGTTCTGTCTTTCTTATCCACTAGGACAAATCCTTCGGCCCTGATAATTGGCTCATGTGCGAGTGTCTCATAGGCTAATGTGGGCTTGGCCATAAAGGTATAGGTCAAAGCCGATCCACATACACCGCCTAATAATGCGGCAATGACAGCTATTGTTACTATTATCCCGTAATGTTGTTTACTATTCATCTCTTACCTCCTCCACTTTTATTACGTCTTTTTATAATTGTAACTTGTGTTTTCCTTTTAGACCAATTTTTATCCTGAGTATTTTAGGCCTAACGATTCTAAAATCAGATCCTAAAGAAGAGAACAAATACACTGGGTTTCTTCCCCCTCATTACTACGTTTTCTCTCCAAGAGCTGTAAGAGCATTTTCCTAGCTCTTCTAGAACAATATTGTGTATAGATAAACGTAACTGTCCGGTTGCTTTAGCACCGTAGCTCATCTTTCCGATTGCCTCTTATCATCTACCATTATTTTAATCCTACGTATAGCCATGTGTATGGCATAAAAAGGTAACTGCCACAG
>CAYMEO010000127.1:0-4587 GCA_964389705.1 uncultured Spirochaetia bacterium | reverse complement strand
CCCATAAACATAGAAATAACATGATTATAATCCATCGCTTTATTACACCGATACCAGTCCAATGGTTTTTAAATAGCTTAATCGAACTGTAGGCCAGAGCCTCATATCTATCAATGTCTTATCTTTTCGCAAAACCGTTATCTTTCAGTATTACTTTCCATCTGCCGTCTGATTGACTGTCGCATTGCCCGCAGGAGTAGACGATTATTGCCCTGCGCATTTAACGACAAATTAGAAGAGTGGATCCGTTTATGTACTAATACCTCAGATATAATCGCCATAGGTATTTTTTATCTTTGGCTCTGGCAAACCAATCAACATCCTCAACTGTTGGGCATGAAGTATCGAAATTTCCGATCAGATCAAACAGAGATCTGCGTGCGACCAGAGTTTCCATCATATAGCCCACACAATATAATCTACCCGAATACTCAATTTACGTGTCTCCCATATATCATCATGAGAAATAAAGGCGATAAGTTCACCTCTTGGAGATTCTATTCCGAGATTATATGCATCTGCAATTCCTCGGTTGAACTGTCTAATAAAGCGTACAATTGGAAATGATTTGGCAATGCGTTCGGTACCATCAACCGAATTACCATCTACTACAACGATCTCCAAGGGTTGCTTATCAGATGCTAAGACACTGTTTATTGCCGAGGCAATGAAAGGCTCTCCGTTTCTAACAGCGAGGATCACAGATACCGTTGGCTCATTCATAAGTAGTCCATTCCTTTCTAAAAAGGTAATTGCCACCCCTCAAACGTTAAAGCTTTTGGGGGAGAGAGTCTATCGATGGGGTTTTGTAAATTCTATATCTGCTTTCCACAACTCATCAAATTCAAACCAGTTAGGGAGTTTTCTCATATTTTCCTGTTTGCGCCTGCGATCCAAGGACTTCTTGATGGCCTTAAACATGTATTGCTTGCTTAGGTTTTCATTGTGGGTCATATTTTGTGTATGCACACGGTAATAAAGCGTAATTTCCTTTAAGATTTTGATTGACACATCCAACTCCCTAGCGCGCAAAAACCAGTCATGGTCTTCCCAGTATTGTAGGGATTCATCAAACAAACCAACCCTATCAAACACAGATCTTCTGAATAAGCCACTTCCCAGATGAACATTGGCTAATATTTTTTCTGGCCCTTGGAATTTGACGTTAATATCCGGCGCATCCGGCATCTTCATATACTGAGTACGACCCATAACAATATCTAACTCTGGGGTTTCAATCAAGCGGGTTAGTTGAATGTCCAACTTGTTGGCTGGCCAGAGGTCATCGGCATCTAAGAAACCTATGATTTCGCCGCGGGCCACTCTAAGACCAGTATTTCGAGCCGATGCAGGGCCACCATTGCGCTGATAGATATAGCGTATGCCCTCACCCATACTCATAGCTACTTTGGCCGTATCATCTGTTGACCCATCATCTACAATAATGATCTCCAGGAGGTTATATTTCTGATGGAGTATACTTTCTACCGCTTCGGATAGAAACCTCGTCCCATTATAAACAGGTACAATAACACTGACGAAAGGTTTTGCAAAGGTCATAAGAGATGGGTTGAATATAGTTATTTTTCTAAAGATGGCTTCGGAGTAGGCCAGCCAGTTTCGTCAACTTCATGTATAGGATCCAATAAGAGCAAATCCTGCATGTCAGTATATTTATTCAAAATCGGGGCCTCAAAAACAGGTCTCTTCTCGCTCAACCCCATTCTAATAAGACTATTAATCTCACTCATGCCTTCGGATTTCTTCCCTCTATTATCATTAACGACAAGCCCTTCTTCTAGCAATTCTGCTATAAATTTATTTATTTTATCTTCCACATCAGCACGAGCACCCTCGTATTGATGATTAATCACCTCAATAATATTGTCCACAGTAGCACCATTTTCTATAAAGCGCCAGATGTCACTACCAACCCCGATCAAACTATAATAATTACCGTTATCCAGGTTAATTATAACAGTTTCACCGTCGATAGTTTCGTAGGAAACCTTAGGTGTATTGATTCTGAAACGATCATTTGGACTCATCTTTGCCTCCCTTGTTTTCAGCTATAGAGACAACCCAATATAAGGCACAAAGCCCTACTTTTGAAGAGGTCTTAATATAAAAATTGGGACTTATGAGAACAGTATCGTAAATATATTATCTAAATGAGTCAATGCCAAATCAAAAACAAACTCACATATCAGGTCTGATTTTTTTATAGATTGAAATTTAATCCAAAGTTAACGAAGCAGGTATACAAGTTATAAGATTTTCTATTATGGCTCCGCCACCTCGCTCCCATTTTAAGGATTATACTACATCAATTCAATTGGACTTTGGACTGTTATTTCCAGAGACAAATGTCTAATTGAAACGGTTGCATAAGACTTTGGACTGTAACTAAGAATCAAAATCTAAGATAGACTGATGAAGCGATCAAGACTATTATGACATCTAAAGGATAAGCAATTGGATAACATAGGAGAGATATTGAGTAATAGCAGCGAGCTCTTTCATCAATATGGACTCATTTTCATTTTTGGAAATGTGCTGATTGAACAATTAGGACTGCCGATCCCATCAATCCCTGTGCTTCTTTTGGCTGGTGCTGCCTCTGCAAGAGGTGAAATTCCTCTGATTGGAGCTTTTATTCTGGGAATTATTGCCAATCTCATCGCCGACTCTGCCTGGTACGAAATCGGCAGAAAGGAAGGGGGTAAAGTTCTTTCTATTGCTTGTCGGATTTCCCTAAATCCAGGCTCATGTGTGCGGCAGACAGAATCGTTTTTGAAACGGTGGGGGGTTCCCTCCCTGATTATAGCTAAATTTATTCCCGGCTTTTCAATTATAGCACTGCCAACAGTGGGTTCGATGAAAAAACCGCGCTATCTCTTCTGGCTTTTTGATAGTATAGGCAGCGGACTCTGGACAGGCAGTATCCTTATTAGTGGGTTTATTTTTTCGGATACAATCGAAAGGATTATAAGTAGATCATCCCACTTTGGTCAGTTGGCAGCGGCGCTCGTTGCTCTAGTTGTGGCTTTGTTTATCCTTGTCAAATACCTTCAACGCCAGCGCTTTTACCAATCTCTCAATATGCCCCGCATCTCAGTAGAGGAGTTAAACGAATTAATTAGTGATGGTTATGAACCTCTCATACTGGATGTCCGATCTGAGATGGTCAAGTCAATCGGCCTTGACCACATTCCAGGTGCTCGGCCTGTTTCACTAGAAAATTTATCTAACCTCACCGATCTTCCATATGATCGAGAGATCATCACCTACTGCAATTGCCCCGATGAAGCCTCAGCGGCTCTTGCGGCGCGTACACTTATAAATCAGGGATTTCAAAAAGTTCGCCCCCTTAAGGGCGGGCTTGACGCTTGGCGGGAAGCCGGATACCCAATTGAGTATCTGGAAACCAGTTCTATTGTTCCAAGAGAATTGTCTATCGCAATCCTATCAACCGAGAAAAGTAAGGAAAAAAGAGTATGATAGATGAGTTTAAAAAAAATGTATCACTATGCCCTATCTATCCCGAAAGTAAATTGGTCATATTGACAGAGAACCCAAATAGAATAAAATTCTTGAACATATAAATACCATATAAAGGAGGTAAAAATGAGGAGATTTCTCAGTATCCTTCTAGCTGTGTTGTTTGCCATTTCTCTTGCTGGTTTTGCTTCGGCTGCAAAGAAAGAAGCCCCTGTACCGACACCTGAACCAACAGCAAAGCCCCGTTAAATAAAAACATTATAGACTCATGGCAGCAGGAGACGGAACTATTTTCCTGCTGCCAGCTATCAAAGCTCCAAACTCAACTCTTATTATATTAGCATACAGACTAAGAGCGTATTAAGAATGCATTATCAGTGCGAAAGAAGTGAATCAATCTTAAAGGCCGGATCGGTTTGTATGATAAAGTGAAGGATATTGACAAAAAATCCAAGTAGAATAAAATCCTTAAACACACAAATACATCTTGAAGGAGGTAAAAATGAAGAGATTTTTAAGTATCTTTCTAGCTGTGTTGTTTGCCATTTCTCTTGTCGGTTTTGCTTCAGCTGCGGATATGTCAACCCCGGCCCCGGTAAAGAAGAAGCATCATATGAGCCATAAGAAAAAAGCACCGGCAGCTGTTGCCACACCAGCACCTGAAACCAAGTAGGCTAGTTATAAAAACTAGAGGCGGAGAAAGGACTCCGTCTCTAGTTACCTAAGCAGGGTCATTGGCATCCGCTATAATAGCAAATATTCTCTTTAAAGACTTGTTATTCTTTTTGGGTATTCTAAGGCACTATAGAGGTATATTTACTGAAGGTTATAAATATAATTTCCTTGACCCATGCCATCCTTGACCCATGCCATCCTTTATTAAACCTCGCTTGCACGGCTAGAAGGTGTTAGGTAGAATCATCCTTATTCAATAGAAGATAAGTGAAGGGGATTCTACATTGAGCATTCTCCGAGTTGTAGCCCATTGAGATCTCTACTCGTCCCCGTAGCTCAGAAGGATAGAGCACAGGATTCCTAATCCTGGGGTCGTGGGTTCAAATCCCGCCGGGGACGCAATGATTTCAG
>CAYMEO010000126.1:0-4717 GCA_964389705.1 uncultured Spirochaetia bacterium | reverse complement strand
TACTTGTTTCCCTCTCATTTAAATCAATTAAAAATGATGTTTGCAACAGAGCATCTCCATATAATTTTGCAAGCTATACAAAATCCCGGCCACCTCTTTCCCTTTGCGGAAAGTTATGTAACCGACTATAATTTGTCTGTCTCTTAATTTAATTCGAGAAAAAATTAATGCCACATCACGTGATAGAGGAACTCGAGAGGATTATAAAGGGAAGAAAGAGTATTAAGATAAGTAGAGATGGTGATTTTATCCATGCATCCGTAATGGTAATCCTGAGAGAGGAAAGGGATAGATATTCTATGCTCTTTATAAAGAGGCGGGAATACCTATCTGACCTCTTTTCAGGGCACATGGCATTTCCGGGCGGGAAGATGCAAAAAGGGGATGAGAGTAAACTGGAGACAGCAATTCGTGAGACCCTTGAAGAGACGGGGATTGATTTAAGAAAGGACGGAAGGATTCTTGGGGAATTAGATGATGTAAGTCCAGTTAATCCAAGGGCTAGACACTACATTGTTACTCCGTATGTAGCTCTTGTCGGAGAAGATATAAAGGTAAAGCCGAATGAAGAGGTAGCTGAATTTGTCTGGATTCCGATTTCGAATTTTATGGATGAAAAAACGCTCGAAATAAGGGGCATAGAAAGATATGGTATGAGATTAGAGAATTTTGCTTTTCATTACCAGAAATATGTAATCTGGGGAATGACAGCAAGAATCCTTCGTCAGTTCCTATACTTATTGGGTCACCTTTTTAGTCTTGATAAGTGATTTCGATTCATTACCTCCTGTATTCTTCGCGGTTAAATCTTTTATTTATCCCTGACTCCATCCCTGGATTTTTTCTCTCTGCGGTGATAGAATTTTCACGTTAGTATTCTAAGCTGTCCTACCCGATTGGCGGATTTAGTCGGGAGGTAATGGGTGGTGTGAGGAATCTATCTAAATAAAGTAAATCGGGAGGGGGGATAAAAGATGAGAGGAGTAAACAAGGTAATTCTGATTGGTAATCTAGGGCGCGATCCAGAAATAAGGTATACGACAAGTGGACAGGCAGTTGCTAACTTTACTCTTGCTACAACCGAGATACGTACGAATAAGGATGGTAAGAAGGACGAGTTCACAGAGTGGCACAGAATTGTTGCATGGGGAAGGCTTGCTGAGATATGTGGCGAGTATTTATCTAAAGGAAAAACGGTTTATATTGAAGGAGCCCTTCGAACCCGCTCTTGGGAGGATAAGGAGGGGAAGAAAAGATGGACAACTGAGGTAATTGTGCAGAATATGCAAATGCTAGGAGGTCCGTCTGCAGAGAAATCTGTATCGACTCCTGAAATTGAAGAGAAATTTACAGAGGATTTTGAGGGTGAAGAACCATTTGGCTCAGATGACGATGTTCCATTCTAAAAATGTGCCGTTAATCTCTACTAAATGAGAGTTCAATAGCTATCCTTATGAGCGAAGAGATTAAAAGTAATAATAGTATTGTTAAGAGGGTTCCAAAGCCTTGGGGATATGAAATCTGGTGGGCTCTTACAGATAAATACGTAGGGAAGATTCTCCATATTAATAAGAACCAAAGCTTGAGTTTCCAATATCATAAGGTAAAGGATGAGACTATATATCTTTATGCGGGCAAGATGCTTATAGAAATTGAAGAGGTTGGAAAGCCTAGGGAAACGATAAGGCTAGCCCCTGGTGACTCTATAAGGATAACTCCTCTTACAAAGCATCGGATGACCGCTATAGAGGATTGCGATGTGTTTGAAGTATCTACTCCAGAGGTTGATGACATAGTAAGACTCGAAGATAAATATGGGAGAGTATAGGAATTATGGATTATGCCGCCATCATCCTTGCCGCAGGCAGGGGAAAAAGAATGAAATCCGAGCTTCCAAAAGTCCTCCATCCGATTTTGGGACACCCAATGCTGGGTTATGTTCTTCATGTGGTTAGTGAGGTTTCTCCAGAAAGAATAATCGTTGTTATAGGTCGTGATGGGGAGAAGATAAAAGGGGTTTTTCCTTCTGATCAAATTGAGTATGTTCTCCAAAAAGAGCAACTCGGCACGGGGCATGCCGTAATGTGCGCATATGAGGTGCTTAAGGATTTTAACGGAACTATAGTTATTCTGAATGGGGATTTCCCTCTTATTCGTCCTGAAACACTCAAGGGATTTATCGAGATACATCAGAGAGGTAAGGGGGTAATCTCTCTCCTTACAGCCATTCTCGATAATCCGGGTGGCTATGGAAGGGTAATAAGGGGAAAAAACGGGGATGTTATCCGAGTAGTTGAAGAAAAGGACGCTACGGCTGAGGAAAAAGATATAAATGAGATAAATTCAGGGGTATATTGTGTCGAGTCTGGTTTCCTCTGGAGGGCGCTTCGAGAGATTGGCAGAAACAACGAGCAGGGGGAGTATTACCTTCCTGATATTGTTGGGGTTGCTACCGAAAGCGGAAAAAGGGTGGTTGGATATCTTGCTGCTGACAGTGAAGAGGTGCTTGGAGTAAATAATAGAGTCGAGCTTGCGGGTGTTGAGCGGATTATAAGGAAGCGAACCAATAGAGACCTCATGGTCTCCGGGGTGACAATAGTAGATCCAGAAGTTACATATATCTCTCCTAGAGTCTCTATTGGAGCTGATAGTGTAATATATCCAAACACATTTATTTATGGGAATACGACAATAGGAAATGGCTCTCAGATAGGGCCATCTGTGTGGATTGAAGATTCGAAAATAGGAGATAAGGTCACAATAAAGTTTTCTTCATATATAACAGGAGCGGTGATTGAGGATAATGTAACAATAGGTCCGTTTGCGCACATTCGTCCTGATGCTCAGATACTCACTGGGGCGAGGATTGGGAATTTTGTGGAGGTAAAGAAATCAAAGATTGGCCGTGAATCGAAGGTTCTTCACCTGTCCTATGTAGGTGATGGAATTTTAGGAGACAGGGTAAACATCGGGGCAGGAACGATAACATGCAACTACGATGGATTTGATAAATATGAGACCGTGATTGAGGACGATGTGTTTATAGGAAGTGATACTATGCTTGTTGCCCCTGTAAAGGTTGGAAAAGGGGCCACGACGGGAGCAGGCTCAACTATAACAAGGGATGTTCCTCCAGGAACTCTGGCAATAGCTAGGGCAAAGCAGGTGATAATTGAGGGATGGAAAAGAAAGCCTAGAGAAAAAAAGGGGAATAAGTAAAAAGAGTAGGTTGAATTTTAAATCTGTCCTTCAATCATAGGAGGTTAGCTCTTATGAAGGTTTTAGTAGTTGGAAGCGGAGGCCGAGAGCATGCACTTTGCTGGAAAATAAGGCAGAGCCCCCTTGTGGAGGCTGTCTATTGTGCCCCAGGTGGTGGGGGTATTTCAAAACATGCTCAGTGTGTAGACATAAAGGTTACGGATATAGAGGGACTCCTGCGGTTTGCACGGGCTGAAGAGATTGACCTTACGGTTGTAGGGCCTGAGCTTCCTCTGGTGCTTGGTATCGTAGATAGATTTCAAAAAGAGGAGATTCGAATCTTTGGCCCTACAAAAGCGGCAGCCGAGATTGAAAATAGTAAGGTATTTGCAAAAAATCTCATGAAGAAACATAAAATCCCTACAGCATTTTTCTCTACCTTCTACAATTTCGAGGATGCAGTGGCATGGGTAAGGGAAGTAAAACCTCCACTCGTTGTAAAAGCCGATGGGCTTGCTGGTGGAAAAGGGGTTATAATATGCAAGACTGAGAATGAGGCAATTGATGCGCTAGATGCAATAATGAAAGGGAAGATTTTTGGAGATGCTGGAGACAGGGTTGTAATCGAGGAATTCCTTAAGGGTGAGGAGGCATCTTTTCTTGCCTTTACAGATGGTGAGACAGTGCTGCCTCTTGAACCTTCTCAAGACCACAAGGCACTTCTAGATGGTGATCAGGGTCCAAACACAGGGGGAATGGGTGCGTATTCTCCAGTGCCTGTAGTGACTCCTGAGGTACATAACAGGATTATGGAAGAAATAATGATTCCCACTGTGAATGCCCTCAAAGAAGAGGGGCGAACATATAAAGGAGTACTTTACGCGGGTGTTATTATAGAGGACGGCGAGCCAAAGGTCTTAGAGTTTAACTGTAGGTTTGGAGATCCTGAAACGCAGCCGCTTATGGTGAGAATGAAATCAGATATTGTTCCAATACTAAATGCAGTTGTAGATGGAAAACTCTCTGGGAAAACAATTGAGTGGAGACCTGAGGCTGCGGTTTGCGTTGTGATGGTATCTCGTGGATATCCAGGTGATTACAAAAAAGGATTTGAGATTAAGGAACTCAAAAGTGTTGAAAATATGGAAGGGATCGTCGTTTTTCATTCTGGAACTGCCATTGAGGATGGAAAGTTTATAACAAACGGGGGCAGAGTACTGGGAGTTACCGCACTTGGTAAAACTATTCCGAGTGCAATTGATCTGGCCTACGGAGCTGTGCAGAAGATAGATTGTAAGTCTCTGTATTATAGAACTGACATAGGGAAAAAGGCGCTTAAGTATCTGTAGGGGTATGGGGAGACATCATTACAAGATACCGAGACCCAAAAAAGAAATAGGGAACACCTACTTTAATAAGATTCAGTACAGTCCATAATTTCTAAGTCGCTTCAGTATTTGTTGTATGGCACGTGGTATGGAGATATTTACCAGGTAAGAGGTGTGTAAGGAACTGATCT
>CAYMEO010000125.1:0-4761 GCA_964389705.1 uncultured Spirochaetia bacterium | reverse complement strand
ATATCTACATATCCTATCTCCATGACTGACTCTAATCCAACCCTATAGATATCTTGTAAATTAGAGGATCTATGTACTGCCCGAATAATATTAGTAAGTGTTATTAAGTCCTTATTATTAAAACTCGTCATTTACTTACTCCTATCAATCATAGTAAGAAAAACCATGAGATAGGCCAGAGGGGATTAACCTAACTAAAAGGTTACCAAGAAAATTCCATACTTTCTTTTCATTTTTTATTTTTAGGCCCTGCGAAAGATTTTTGGGCTACTGTTGTAAGGGATTTGATTTTGATATAAAGATACAGTAATTACGATTGGTTATAGGGGAAAAGGCGGAGGTTAATTTGAGGCAAAGGAACGCAGGTTACGACCTCTCATTTTTGGATTCTATAGTCAATATGTAAGACCCCGTATTCATTGGATTTAATTTTTCTTCAAGTATATAATTCTAGATTATAGAGGTTATTTGATTGCCATGTCTGTATATTAACACTTGATATATATTCTGAATCATGCCTTCACTCATTGAGGATTATGCCCTAATTGGTGATTGTGAGACCGCAGCCCTTGTGGCTCGCGATGGGTCTATTGATTGGCTTTGTTTCCCGCGATTCGACTCTGGGGCCTGCTTTGCCGCTCTCTTAGGAACCCCGGAAAATGGTCGGTGGTTGATAGCACCAGCCGTAGGCATTCGCAATATTCGGCGACACTACCGAGAGGGTACTCTCATTCTAGAGACCAGCTACGAGACCGACAGTGGATCCGTTACAATCATTGATTTTATGCCGCCTCGTACAAAAGCACCTGATGTGGTACGGATTGTGGAAGGAAGGCGTGGTCAAGTACCTATGCATATGGAGCTGATCATCCGATTCGACTATGGTTGGATCGTACCATGGGTACGGCGTATGAAACGGGGAATTCGGGCCACTGCCGGGCCAGACACCTTGTATTGCCGCACTGATGTTGAACTGCGCGGAGAGAACCTACACACAGTGGCTGATTTTACTGTATCGGAGGGGCAGCGAGTTCCATTTAAGTTAACTTGGTCTTCTACACATCAGCCTGAGCCAGACGAAAGGGATGCCGAAGAGAGCCTCCGTAGTACTGAGACCTGGTGGCGGGAGTGGTCAAAACGCTGTACTTACCAAGGTGAATGGCGGGATGCAGTTGTCCGATCCTTGATTACACTCAAGGCGCTTACCTACGCACCAACTGGAGGGATAGTGGCTGCACCAACCACATCCCTGCCGGAGCAGTTAGGTGGAGTCCGGAACTGGGACTATCGCTACTGCTGGCTGCGGGATGCGACATTTGCACTCTATGCATTAATGGTTAATGGCTATACCGAAGAGGCCCATGCCTGGCGTGAGTGGCTGATCAATGCAGTTGCTGGAAAGCCATCGGAGATCCAGATTATGTACGGAGTTGCTGGAGAGCGGCGATTAACTGAAATAGAGCTGGACTGGCTACCTGGCTATGAGGGGTCATCTCCTGTGCGGATTGGTAATGCCTCACATAAGCAGTATCAGCTGGATGTCTATGGCGAGATTATGGACGCACTTTATTTTGCTCGTCGCGTTGGACTAGAGCCAAGCGAGAATGCTTGGAGGGTACAGCAGTCACTTATGGAGTTTCTCGAAACGGGCTGGAAAATGCCCGATGAAGGGCTTTGGGAGGTTCGAGGACCAAGACGGCACTTCACACACTCTAAGGTGATGGCCTGGGTTGCAGTGGATCGCGCAGTAAAGTCAATTGAAAAATTCAAACTCGATGGACCTATTGATAGATGGCGTCGTCTGCACAAGGAAATCCATGATCAGGTCTGTCGTGAGGGCTTTGACCCAGAACTAAACTCTTTTGTCCAATACTACGGATCAAAGAGATTGGATGCTAGTTTGTTGATGCTCCCGCTTGTGGGTTTCTTACTACCAAAGGATCCGCGTGTTAGGGGTACTGTAGAAGCAATACAGAAACGGTTAATGCAAGATGGCTTTGTCAGGCGTTACTCTAGCTGTCCAGAAATTGATGGTCTGCCATCAGGTGAAGGGGTATTTCTTATCTGTACATTTTGGTTAGCCGATAATCTCGCCCTACAAGGGCGCTATGCCGAAGCCCGTGAGATTTTCGAGCGCCTGCTATATCTGAGAAATGACGTTGGCTTGCTATCGGAGGAATACGATACAGGGGCACGGCGGCTTATAGGGAATTTCCCACAGGCATTTTCACATGTGGGACTAATAAATACTGCACTTAACCTGACAAAAGCAGGTGGTCCTGCTAAGCACCGCCAGAGTAGATGAATTCCATATCTTGCGGTAACACATGGCCTAATTCGTTTGGACTGACTTTCAAACTCAGGTAACATTTTAAGTCAATATGAAAAAGAGGATTCTTGTTGCAATGAGCGGTGGAGTGGATAGCTCTACTACAGCCGCTATTCTCAAGAGGGAAGGGCATGACGTAGTCGGTGTGACTATGCAGCTTTGGGACTATGGAGATGGAGAAGGCGGCTGTTGTTCCGCCGATGATATAAGGGATGCAAGGCGCGTCGCAGACCAGATTGGGATTCCACATTATGTCGTAAACTACATGGATATTTTTAAGAAATATATAGTTGAAGATTTTATAAATAAGTACATCTCTGGAAGGACGCCAAACCCATGCGTGCTATGCAACCAGTTTATGAAATTCAATTTCCTTCTCAGGCGTGCAATGGAACTCGGAGCAGAATACCTGGCTACAGGTCATTATGCGGGGATAGAAGAAGATGGAGGGAAGTTTTACATCCGTAAAGCAAAGGACGAAATTAAGGATCAGTCCTATTTCCTCTTTGCTCTTACTCAAAAGGAGCTCAGGCGTATCATCTTCCCACTTGGCTCGATGACGAAGAATGAGGTTAGAGAGATTGCAAAGGAGATGAATCTTAGGGTGGCGAATAAACCCGATAGTCAGGAGGTATGCTTTATCACAGGCAGCGATTATAGGGATTTTCTTAGAGTCCACACTGGAATGAATAGTAAAAGAGGTGAGATCGTTGATACAGATGGAAATGTCTTAGGCTACCACGGAGGGGTTTTTTCATTTACAGTTGGGCAGAGGAGGGGGCTTGGGATTGCCAAGGGGAAGCCGCTTTATGTCATTAAGGTTGAGCCTGAGCTAAATAGGGTTGTGGTTGGAGAGGAAAAGGATATTCTTAGAACCGCGCTTATTGCGGATAACATAATCTGGGCTGACGAACCACCTTTGGGTGAGGTTCAAATAAAGGCTAAGATAAGATACCGGCATAGAGAAAGCGACGCAGTAGTTCATACTAAGTCGAATGAAGAGGCGCTGGTGGAATTCAAAACCCCTCAGCGTGCAATGACGCCAGGGCAGGCCGTGGTTTTCTACAAAGGGGATAGGGTCTTGGGCGGAGGATGGATTAGAGAGGTTCTATAGTGAAAAGGGTTTCATTTGTTACACTAGGTTGCAAGGTAAATCAATATGACAGCGCCGCTATATTAAATACACTTCCCAAGGGGGAATACACGGAGGTTCCATTTCCTGAAGAGGCGGACGTATATGTGATAAACACATGTACTGTTACGCAAAAAGCCGATGCGGAGGCGAGAAACTACATAAGCCGAGCAAAGAGAATAAACCCAGATGGCGTTGTGATTGTCACGGGATGCTATGCTCAGGTTTCACCAAGGGAGATTGAGAAGGTGGGAGGAGTTGACTATATACTCGGCAATCCCGACAAGTTCTCTTTATTAGAAGCCATTCGGGATGGAAGGCCTCAGGCTCAACCAAAGATTATAGTCTCTGATATATTCAAACTGAGAGAGTTTGATTCGCCTGAGATTAAAAATTTCCCTGAAAGAACGAGGGCATTCCTTAAGGTCCAGGATGGGTGCAATTATAGATGTACGTTTTGTATAATCCCCTATGCAAGGGGGAGATCGAGAACACTTCCTGTGATTGAGGTATTAAGACGTATGGAAATCCTTTCTCAGTCGGGATACAAAGAGGTGGTTCTCACAGGCGTCCATCTCGCAAGCTATGGAAGGGACATCGGAACGAGTCTTTTAAAACTCCTCCAGGAGATAGACAGGGCAGGGATTATAAAGAGGGTGAGACTGAGTTCACTTGACCCGGCTGATATTACTGATGAAATCATCCATTTTGTTGCAGATTCAAAAACCATATGTCCACAGTTTCACATTGCTCTTCAGAGCGGTGACGGGGGCGTATTAAGGAGAATGAGAAGAAGGTACACGCCTGAGAGATTTCTCCATTGTACGAATCTCATTAGAGAAAGGATGCCCGATGCGGGAATCGGCACTGACATTATGGTTGGATTTCCGGGGGAGACAGATAGAGAGTTTGAGAACAGCTTTAATTTGGTAAAAGAGTCTGCGCTTACATATTTCCACGTATTTCCATATTCGAGAAGGAAAGGCACCCCTGCTGATACAATGCCCGATCAAGTGGATCCCAAGGTTATGAAGGAAAGAAGTAGGCTTCTAAGGGAGTTGGGGAGTAAGAAAAAAGAGGAATTTTACCGGAGATTTGTAGGGAGGAAATTTCCCATTCTCGTTGAAAGGAGATCGAGAGGAAACACGCCGAATTATATAAGCGTCCGCATCTTAGACGGTGATTTTAAAATTGGTGATGAGGTTGATGTGGAGATTAAAGACATCAGAGGCGAAGAGGCCCTAGGAATAGTAAACTCACAGTAAGTCCTTCTGGGTTTTACCATCTTCGTTTTGAAATA
>CAYMEO010000124.1:0-5353 GCA_964389705.1 uncultured Spirochaetia bacterium | reverse complement strand
ATCTAATTTATACCTTAAGGAGGCTAATTATACATATCTTTGCAACAGAGCATTAAATTATAGTAAAGTGAGTTCGATATAAAAATTCAATGACTACAAGCACTTGTAAATAGAAATGGTAAAGGTTAGTTCGAAGCAAAGAAGTAATTCACTGTAGAAATTGACATTTTTGTTTTTCAATTGAACATAAGATGCAATAGGTTGTTAGAGCAGACCCCTGGGTCTGCTCTAACAACATCAGTAAAGGACAATCACGTGTATTATTTCGAGCCGGTTTTACCGCAGCCGCAGTGTGGATGATGAGGTAATAAGCGGTGTGCAAGAAATAGGAATAAGAATAAAAGGATTGCCCCTACAGTGCCTATGACACAATTAATTTTTCTAGGAAATGTATACATTTCCTATAGATGTAGACGAGGAACAATATGGAGAAAAAAGAAGCCTGGCATATAAGGGCTAAAAAAAGGCTTTTTGCCCATAGACTCGACAGGCTCATCAGCGACTCGGAGAAGGAGCTGATCGTACAGGCTATAAAGAATGTCGAAAGTAAAAGCTCAGGCGAAATCCGCGTGCACATAGAATACCACTGCCCAAGCGAGCCCTTAAAAAGGGCAAAGGAGGTTTTTGAGAAACTGGGAATGACAAACACAAGGGAAAAGAATGGGGTTTTGATATATGTCGCTGTCGGCGATAGGAAGCTGGCAGTTATAGGAGATAGCGGAATCAATAGCAGAGTCTCCCCTGAGTTCTGGTATCAAACTAAAGAAAAAATAAAGGAGGAGCTGAGGCGCGGCCACCTTTGCCAGGGAATCTGTCTGGGCATCGAGATGATTGGAGAAAAGTTAAAAGAGCTTTTCCCTCACCACCCCAATGACGTTGACGAATTGAGCGATGAGCCTTCAATTGGCGACGAGGACCAGAATAAGTGATGTTAAGTTCGGCTGGTTGAATTATCCCCAATTTAAGGTAGATTTTCTTAAAATCTATATTATAGACAATAAGGAGAATTCCAAAGTGAAAAAGTATCTCTTTACGCCCGGTCCTGTTCCAGTTCCCGAGGAGATACTCCTTGAGATGGCAAGACCGATAATCCATCATAGAACCACTGAGTTTGAAAAGTTATTTGCCGAGGTAAGAGAAGGACTCAAATACATATTCCAGACAAAAGAAGAGGTTTTTGTCCTTGCCTCTTCAGGTACAGGGGCGATGGAAGGAGCCGTGTCAAATACACTATCTCGCGGAGATAAGGCAATTGTTGTAAACGGAGGAAAGTTCGGCGAAAGATGGGGGAAAATCTGCCAGGCCTTTGGTGTTGACGTGCACGAAATAAAGGTCGAGTGGGGTGAAGCTGTTGATCCCCAGCAGATTAAGGACGCCCTGAAAAAAGACCCCTCAATACGCGCAGTCCTTATGCAGGCAAGCGAAACGTCAACTGGGGTTATGCATCCGACAAGAGATATTGCCGAGATTACAAGGCAGAGAGATGACGTTGTCCTCATTGTTGATGGAATTACAGCAGTGGGCGTATTTCCACTGCCATTCGATGAATGGGGAATAGATGTTCTTGTCGCAGGCTCTCAAAAGGCATTTATGCTTCCCCCGGGGCTTGCGTTTGCTGCAATGAGTGAAAAGGCATGGAAATTCAGAGAAAAATCGAATCTCCCAAAGTTCTATTTTGATTTTAAAAGGTATTTCAAAGACGCAAAAGACAATACCGTCCCCTGGACTCCTGCCGTCACACTCGTTATAGGGCTTGCTGCAGTCCTCAGGAATCTCAAGAATGAAGGGCTCGAGAAGATATATATGCGTCATGCAAGGCTCGCCGAGGGAACAAGGGAAGGAATAAAGGCGATTGGGCTCGATCTCTATGCCAAACGATCCCCAAGCACCGCCCTTACCGCAGCAGTCGCCCCACCGGAGATAAACGCAGGGAAAATAATAAGTGGACTTAGAGACAGATTCGGGATGACCGTGGCCGGAGGCCAGGATCAGGCAAAGGGAAAAATCTTTAGGATATCTCATATGGGGTTCATTGATAGAGCCGATATCATAGCCGTCATATCTGCCATTGAATGTGTCCTCAGAGACCTGGGATACAAATTCGATTTCGGCGCAGGAGCAAAAAAGGCATCGGAGGTTTTGGGAACGGAATAGAGTAGAAGGTAAACCACGTTGTTGATCATCTAATGCTGATATAATTTCAGGGCAGACAAAAAGGCTAATTCCAAACATAGAGGCTTTCCAAGGCGTATAAGAATTGAAAGACGTAATTAAATTTATTCATCTCTCTGACATACACATCGGAGTTGAGACTCATGGAAAGACCAATTCAGCAACGGGAAGAAATACAAGGCTTGAAGATGTGCTCCGTTCTTTGGACTCGGTCTTTGATACTGCCATCAGAGAGTCGGTGGATCTAGTCCTCATTGCTGGGGATGTCTTTCATAGAGAAAATCCTCATCCTACAGAAGAAACAGAGTTTGCAAGGCGTATAGCAAACCTCATCGAAAAGGGACAATCAAAGGTCGTAATAGCACTTGGCAACCATGATTATCCCTCAAGCTTTGGAAGAGCCGCTGCGGTCGAGATATTCCCCGCCCTCAATCTGAGGGGAGTCTTCATATCAAAAAAGCCCAGTATCTTTCGCATAATGACCAAAAGAGGCCTCGTTCAGGTTGCATGCCTTCCCTGGGTAGGCAGAAGCGTCTTACTCACAAAAGAAGAGTACAAACCCCTATCCTCTGAAGCCCTTAAGATAGAGATAGAAAAGAGGCTAATTGGCATAATTCGTGGCTTGTCTGAGGGGGTGGATAGTTCGTCCCCAGCTATATTTCTTGGTCATATTGCTCTGAGAGATGCAAGGCTCTCAGGAACTGAGGCAACGATGCTCCTTGGCATTGAGCCTACGATTCCAAGGAGTGAGCTTGCAAATCCGGCATTCAGCTATGTGGCCCTTGGTCATGTCCACAGGTTCCAGGATCTAAACGAAGGCTATAGCCCCCCGATTGTCTACTCGGGAAGCATAGAACGTATAGATTTCACAGAAGAGAAGGAGAAAAAGGGATTCGTTATAGGTGAGTTATTTAAAGACACGAGGGGATGGGAGTGCCGGTTTGAATTCAGAGAAACTCCGGCAAGAAGGTTTCTTACTATAGAAGCTACGGAGAGGGATGGAGATATAGATAAGGCGATTTTAAACGAGATTAAAAAGGAAAACGTCCGGGATGCGGTCGTAAGGGTAAGATATAAGGTATCGAGACCCGAAGAGGGAATTGATGAGAAGAGGATTAGAGAATCCTTGAGCCAGGCCTACTCGGTAAAGATAGAAAAAACATTCGAGAAGCAAAATAGGATAGCCGGAAAGACGGAGTTTCCAAAAACTATGGACACACTTGAGGCCTTAGATAAATACATACAATCCAAGCCGGAGCTTAAAAACATAGCCGAAGACATGAAAAAATACGCAAAAGAACTCCTTCAAAGATACAAATCCCAGTGTTAGAATAAGATACTAAAAAGACTGTATCTTGGTCTTATAACAGTTTATATCTCCAGAATCACATCTCCTGGTCTCTACCTGAAGGGTTACGTGATTGATACGAAACTCATCTTGAAGATGGCTTTTTATCTCTTCGACAAGCCTTTCGCTCTGTTTTATATCCTCAATAACCAGATGTGCACTCAGAGCCTCAAATCCCTGAGTAAGTGTCCAGGCATGAAGGTCATGGACGCCGAGAACTCCACTATGAGAGCCAATGGCCCTTTCGAGGGACTTTAAGTCTATCCCCTTAGGAGTTCCCTCAAGGAGAATATGGGCGGATTCGTTAAGTAATCTCCACGCACCCCTGAGTATTAGAAGGGCAATCAAAATACTTGCAATCGGGTCGGCGTAGTACCATCCGGTCTTTAGTATTATTAGACCGGCAACAAAAGCACCAACTGAACCAATAGCATCGCTTATGACATGAAGAACCGCACCGCGAATATTTAATCTATCGCTTTTGATGCTTGAAAGTATATAAACTCCAAGGAAGTTAACGCCGAGTCCGACAAGGGCAACTACACTCATTTCGAGGCTTTTTATATTCTCCTTGGGAATCCTCAGCCTATTGCACGCTTCCATAAATATCCCGATAGAAATAACAAAGAGAATCAGACTATTTAAGAATGCAGCTAGTATCTCGGCCCTATAAAAACCAAACGTCTTTCGAGAAGTCGGCGGCCTCAGAGAAAACCAGATTGCAAAAAGAGCAAGCGACAGAGCAACTATGTCCATAAGCATGTGCGCGGCATCTGAAAGCAAGGCAAGGCTCCCAGTAAAAAACCCAGCTGCAGCCTCTAAAATCATAAAACCCACGCTAAGACAAAGCACCAGTGTTAGAGCCTTTTTTTCCTTCAATTCCCTTCTTGAAAAGCCGCTCTTACTATGACTGCCCTGATACATTTGAATAAAAAAATACAACATTATAAAAAAGAGTAAAGATACTTATGCTAAAATTATCTGGAGAAAAAACAAAAGGAAGGAAGCGATGGGAAATCTGACGAGGAAGCCAGCCTTTGCCGGAAGATTCTATAGAGAAAACCCCTCGGAACTAAAACAGGAGATCAGCAATCTATTAAAACCTATACCCGATAAAGAGAAGAAAAGGATCGTGGGAGCGATCTGCCCACATGCGGCATATATATATTCAGGTCACGTTGCAGGAGAGCTTTATTCGAGAATAAATATACCCAGGAGAATTATTATCCTCTCTCCCAATCACACAGGGTATGGAGGGAAAATCTCTATTTTCCCTGACGGATACTGGGAAACACCCCTTGGCAAAGTAAAGGTTGATTCTGAACTTTGTTCTCTTATTGAGTCAAGGAATAAATCCGCAGAGAGGGATGTCGAAGCCCATATCTTTGAGCACTCGCTTGAGGTTCAAATCCCGTTTCTACAGTATCTAAAAAGCGATTTCCAAATAGTTCCTATTACGCTTATGCGCCTAACATACGGAGAGTGCGAAGGTCTGGGAAGAGCAATCTCAGATTCAATCAAAGATTTGGAAGAAGAGGTTTTAATAATATCAAGTTCAGATTTAAACCACTATGAGAATCAAAAGACTACTGAAAAAAAAGACATGATGGCAATAGAAAGGGTACTTTCGCTTGACCCCAAAGGGCTTCTTGATATAACATCAAAATACAACATCTCAATGTGCGGCGTAGTTCCTACGGCCGTTATGCTCGTCGCATGTCGAGAGCTAGGGGCTAAGAGGGCCGAGTTCTTAAAACACGCCACATCAGGGGATGTAAGCGGGGATTACAATCACGTTGTCGGCTACGGGGCAGTATGGATTTATTAGACTAT
>CAYMEO010000123.1:0-5449 GCA_964389705.1 uncultured Spirochaetia bacterium | reverse complement strand
AATAATCTTAGCATATAATAGATAGGGTTCTATTGGAGATTTTGCTGAACTTGAACCTGATTTACTAGAGGAGGAGTTTATTCTAGCTGCGTTATATGGTAGTTTTTATATTGTATTATTCTGGGTTGTGTTACTCTGTCTACCGTAACGTACGAGGGACATTTAAATAAGAGGAAATTTACCTGATATGAGTCTTAAGGATAAGATATCATTCGACTTAAAAAACGCGCTGAGGGACAGAAGAACAATTGATCTCTCTGTACTTCGGATGCTCCAGTCTGCAATCAGAAATAGAGAGATTGAGAAGAAAAGGGGTGACATCGGGTTGACAGATGAAGAGGTCATTGAGGTAATAACAAGTGAGATTAAAAAACGGAAAGAGGCAATAGAGGGATATATGAAGGGTCAAAGACAGGATTTGGTGGATAAAGAAAAGGCCGAGCTTGAGATTCTTATGAACTATATGCCCAATCAGATGGGAGAGGCGGAGATTCGAAAAGAGGCGAAAAAGGTGATTGAAGAGGCCGGGGCAAAAATCCCACAGGATATAGGAAAGGTAATGAAAATCATCATGCCGCGCATGAAGGGAAAGGCCGATGGGGCTTTGGTCAATAGGATTGTAAAAGAGGAATTGGAAAAGATGCTAAATCCATAATCGGAGCGGAGAGATGAAAAAGATAATTACGGCATTAGGCTTGATATTTTTTATTCTCTGTCCTTTTTCTAAATCCAAGGCCGAACTTAAGGTAGGTGAAACTGCGCCTGAATTTAGGGCAACCGACCTTGACGGTAAGACCGTAGACTTAAATAGCTTAAGGGGCAAATGGGTAGTGCTTTATTTTTATCCCAAAGACGATACACCTGGATGCACGATTGAAGCTAAGCAGTTTACAAGGTTGTATGAGGACTTTTTAAATGCTAATGCCCTGGTTTATGGCATAAGCACCGATACAAAAGAGAGCCACTGTGATTTCAGGGACAAATACAAGCTGAAGGTTCCACTAATCCCTGATGAAAAGCACACTATAATGTCATTATATGGCGTTAGGGTTTTCCTTGGGTTTGCTTCAAGGGATACTGTAGTTATTGATCCATCGGGGAAGATAGCCAAGATATATAGAAAGGTAAGTCCCTCCAAAAATCCGAAGGAAGTCTTGGATTTTATTAAGGGTAATTCCACTTAACTACTTAGGTTTGTTAACCCAAGTGGTCTATCTATATTTATATTTCTGAGCAGCAAGGAGAAGGATTTAATGGCTGAAGCATTAGCAACAGAGACTAGTTTAACCGGCGCCGAGGGGGTCACGTGGGATCTTTCTGATTTATATCAGAGCCTTGATGATCCTCGGATTGAAAGTGATATTAAAGACTCATTCTTAAGGGCAAAGTCGTTTGAGGAGAAATACCGGGGAAGGATAAATTCAGAAACAATCACCCCTTCGTTTCTTCTCGAGACGGTAAAAGAACTCGAATCCATAAGCGAGGGGTTGGGTAAGCTGATCTCTTATGCCTACCTTGTATTTGCCGCAGACACGAGTAACCCAAGGCACGGGGCTTTTTTGCAATCAGTTCAGGAAAAAACAACAGAGATACGTAAGAACTTGATGTTTTTTGAGCTTGAATGGATTGCCCTGCCGGATGAAATAGCGAACCGTCTACTGGCGGATGAAGCGCTTTCACGCTATCGACATTTCCTAGAGAATGAGAGGCGTTACAAACCCCATAGACTAAGCGAGCCGGAAGAGAAGATTCTCGATGAAAAGGCCAATACGGGTTCGCGTGCATTCAGGCGTCTTTTTGATGAGGTGATAAACAACATACGGTTTGAGGTTAAACTCGGTGGAAAGATAAAACATCTGACCGAACCCGAAACGCTTGCCCTTCTATATGATCCAGACCGGAATAAGCGCAGGGCTGCGGCAAAGGGACTTACAAAAGGGCTAAGAGAAAATGCCCATATACTTACATATGTATTCAATGTGCTTGTTCAAGACCATGCATCAAACGACCGCCTTCGCTCATTTCCATACCCTATGGCATCTCGCCATCTCGAAAATGAGATTGATAAAGCCACAGTGGAGGCCTTGATGGAGTCATGCGAAAGGAACTATGATATGGTGGAGAGATACTACAAGCTCAAAAAGAGGCTGCTTGGAATCACCAAATTCCGCGATTATGATCGGTATGCGCCCATATTTCCCGATAAGAAAACTATAAACTATGAGTTAGGAAAAGAGATTATTTTAGAATCCTTCGGCTGCTTTTCGCCTAAAATGGCTGAAATTGCGAGAGAGTTTTTCGAGAAGAGGTGGATTGATGCAGAGTTGAGAAGGGGAAAGCGCGGTGGAGCGTTCAGCCACAGCACCGTGCCGAGTGTTCATCCTTATGTGTTTGTAAACTACACGGGAAAACTCCGCGATGTTATGACCGTAGCACATGAACTCGGCCACGGAATTCATCAATATCTCTCAAGGTCTCGGGGATATTTTGGGTGTCATACACCCCTTACAACGGCCGAGACGGCAAGTGTTTTCGGCGAGATGCTGGTATTTCATAGGTTAAAAGAATTCGAGAAAGATCCAAAAGCCCGTCTTGCGCTTATGTGCAGCAAGCTCGAAGACATTTTTGCAACTGTGTTCCGTCAAGTTGTGCTTACCAGATTCGAGGAGAAGCTTCATTATGCAAGGAGAAGCGAGGGTGAACTCACCCCGGAACACATAAATGAAATCTGGATTGAAGCTAATAAACCCATGTTTGGCGACTCCGTTGAACTCACAGATGACTATGGATGGTGGTGGATGTACATTCCTCATTTTATCCACTCGCCCTTTTACTGTTACGCCTATTCTTTTGGGGAGCTTCTCGTTCTTGCGCTCTATCATAAATATCTCCAAGAGGGCGATGCCTTTGTCCCTCGATACATTGAACTTCTTTCATCCGGTGGCTCCGATGCACCGGAGAGACTCTTAGCCGGCGTCGGCGTAGATATTACCGATCCGAATTTTTGGCAGGGCGGATTGGATTTGCTAAGAGATATGGTTAATGAAGCCATATCTCTAGCGGAGGAGGTCAATATCTAGTTCAACCCTTTGTGCAGTGTTTCGAGTGCAGTTGGGGTTTGCAGTAGTAATCAATAGGCGGGTCTTGCAACTACCTCTACATAAGTTGGGCATTACAATCTGGAGTTGGGTTCTGAATTGGGTTTATTTGTGCAACTTGTCTCTCCCATCTCTTTAAGATGGGCTTCGATCTCGTCTAACAGAGCCTTATCGTCTCCTGCCCTTGCACAGGCTTTTAATAAGATATCCTTTGCCCTCTCTTTATTGCCTAACCTGAAATATAGGACTCCAAGGGTGTCTAGAGCATAGGCAGGGGCACTCTTCTCAGAAGTAGCCCTGGTTAGATACTCCAATCCCTTTTCATAGTTTTCTCCAAGCGCGATGTAGAGAGACGCCAGATTATTGGCCGCCTCTACGTTCTTTTCATCCTTCTTAAGCGCCTTCAGATAATATTCTTCCGCGTCTTTGTATTTTTTCTGTTTGAAACATACATTTCCAATATTTACTAAAGGAATGACTAAACTGCCGTCCTTGTCGAGGGCCTTTTTATATTCTTTTATGGCAAGGTCATATTTGCCCTCGCTTTCGTAAGCCACGCCCAGATTGTTGTGTTCCTCGGCAGTTAAAGGGTCTTTCAGAAACACAATCTTCGGGAGGTAGCTGCATCCAGAAAGGGAAATTATAAGAATTAAGAAGAAACCGAGCCTTACATAGTATTTTCTCATTTTCTAATTATCAGCACGAGCCTGTCCATTTTTTTCCATTCCTTGTCCAAACTCGAAAAGCTTATTTCCTGATTCCCTGCGAACCCTGTGTGGAGGAAAAATACCATTCTGCTCTTATCATAGCCATAGACCACATAGTAATGAGGCTGACTTATAATCCACTTTCCTATGTCAACGAGCGTTATGGCAGGGACGCCCTCATCTATAATAGACATAAGCATGTTTAAATCTCCGTTTTTTGTCTCCGCCTTATATCCCATCTCCCGTGCGTAGTTTTCCATATCGGATATGAGGGCTCCCTTTAGTTTCGGTGTATATACCGCCTTGGCAATCTCTTCCTGACTTATGCTACGGCCGTAGAATCTCATAACCGATGCCATAGCCGCTGGACCGCAGAAAGAGCCTTTCTGCTTTACAAATGGCACGTTCTCTATAATCCTCTCATCCCCTGAGCCTGAGGCGTTTTTATATGTAGAACCTCTTCCAGCACAGGACACAAGAAAGATTGGGATTAGAGTAAAAATAAAGAATTTCTTCAATTAATTGTTAGGACAGAATTTTTGGTCCTTAGAATTATCTATACTATAGGGGGCAATTCCTGATAAAGTCGTCGGGATCATTTTCCCCTACATAAGAGAGTCCTCCTTAGCCACTATCTATAGGTTAAATTCTTAGTACCCTTAGCAAAAAGAGGATTAGGAGTATCAGTACAACGAACACCAGAATTGTTATTACAACCGCTAATGCGGCATCACCGCCTGCTGGTATTTTATCCGATAGGGCGGCAATCTGATGAACCTGCCCATCGCTCATCTTACTTACCTTTGCCATGACCTCTTCTTTAGAAAGCCCATAGCCCTTTAGCTTCTCGGCTACTATTTTGTTCTCAAGTGCCCTACGGATCTTCTCTATATCAATTCCCCTTACTGTTGCTGATGTCTTAGTGTCAGGAAGTATCAACTGTGATCCAATCATAGCACACTCGGCACTCTTAGAAATTATGGATACAGGGGTGAAGCTTGCCAATATGACTGCTATTATTGATAGCCTGTAAATCCTGCTTCTGATGATCTCCATAATAAGCATCCTCCTATTATTTATTTCTATGTTTGTACTTTGCCCTAAGAGATATATTATTTGTCGAGCGTTTTATTTTAAAATTAATTCGAAAAGAATCAAGATTTTCACCTCTACCTATTAATAGGGTTTTGTCTAAAAATTATATCTTACATGTAATTTCAAATCCAAGGAATTTTTCTGAATCTCGGTTTATTCTTTAAGATAGGTTAATCACTATTTATTTGTCTAACTACTTTATCCTTTGTCTTACTCGTTCGATATACAAGGCGTATTGTAGTGAGGCATATTGGATAAGCCCCTTATACGCCTCTACTGCCTTCCGGGTGTGACCAACCCTCTCACAGGTAATGGCCTTGTTAAAGTATACCTCAGCGAATCTTGGGTTTATCTCTAGCGCCTTGTTGAAATCAGAAACGGCTTGCTTTTGAGGAAAGCAAACTACTCCTATCCCAATTCAGTATCACCCATTGTTAATATTAACCTCAGCCTTATAAAGGCATCTTATCAAAGATAGACATAATTTGTCAATACCCTGTACTGGTTCAGGGGAAATGAGACAAAACAGAGGGGTCACGAGTACGAATA
>CAYMEO010000122.1:0-5454 GCA_964389705.1 uncultured Spirochaetia bacterium | reverse complement strand
AGAGGATAAACGAGACATTGCAGACACAAATATCAGAACGCAAAAGAGCGGAAGAGCAGATTAAGGCATCACTCCAGGAGAAAGAGGTACTCCTTAGAGAGATCCACCACAGGATCAAAAACAATTTGCAGGTTATCTCCAGTTTACTAAGTCTTCAGGCTGGCTATATCAAAGATAGACAGATCCTCAAGATGTTTGTCGAAAGTCAGATGCGTATCAAATCAATGTCTCTTATACACGAACAGTTGTATAGGTCTAAGGACCTGGCAAGGATTGACTTTTCTAAATATGTTCAGGAACTGACCGATAATTTGATGCGCTCATACAGAATGGTTTCAAGCCTCATCAAATTCAATATAGACGTGGATCATATTTTTCTTGGCATTGATACGGCAATCCCCTGTGGTCTAATCATTAATGAACTTGTCTCAAACTCTCTAAAACACGCCTTCCCAGGTGGTAGAGAAGGTGAAATAAGTATCACTCTACATGATTCGGATGAAGCCAGTGCAGAGGACCCTCCGAGCCTTGTCTTAACTGTAAGTGACAATGGTATTGGCTTTCCGGAGAATCTAGATTTCCGAAGCACAGAGTCACTCGGCCTTCAATTAGTCACTATATTAGTAGAACAGATTGAAGGTACAATTGAACTCAGCAGAGTCAATGGAACGCAGTTTAAAATTACATTCAAAGAGTTGAAGAGGAAAGGTATATGATTTCCATAGGGGCATAACTCCTGAGTAGTTATTTAAGAGGGACAGGGACTTCCCTACTAATCGGTCGATTTTCAATATAATATTTACTAAATGTCGTTTCCCAAAGTTAGGTTTGTTAGAATCTCTGCCTTCATATTGGTGGGTTTCTTGTTTTTCATTCCTCTCTTAATCCTCATTTTGTCAAATTTGATTCTTCCCGGTGAGATACACCGTTATATAGAAGAGTCTTCAAGGGATGCGGGCTATGAGGTTAAATTTAGTGAAATAAGGTTTAATTTCTTCTCTGGACTTATAGTGGATGGATTAGAGGTTTTCGATCTAATTAATCATGCAAATCCAATACTGAGGGTTAAGAACATAGCCGTCAGGCCCGGGATTATGTCTTCCCTTATCGGTCGAAAAGTAAAGATTCGGGAAGTAATCATTGATAATTCGGTTGTTTATCTTACGCCAGAGAGATTTAATAATGTGGTGAAATTGATTAAGAAAAAGGCTGAGAAGAGCAAGGAGGAGAAGGGGAAAACTATTCCGTTTGAGATTGGAAGATTAACAATAACCAATGTCCAAGTTGGGGCTGTCTCCCAAATCCCGATTCGAGTCAAAAAAATAGAGGTTGACTTAAGACACACTGGTTTAGATGAAAAGGGGTCTATAGACCTTTCGGGATTGGTAGATATTAAAAACAACCAAGTGGAAATACAAGGAGGGATCAAACCATTTTTGGATACGCCGATCGGAGAGTTAAAGATAAATATCCACCAATTAAATATGCACTCATTTTCTAATATCTCTTTCTTACCTGAGGAGATAGGTGTCTTTCTAGATTCAAGATTTCGGATTTCCGGCAAGATGATTATGTCTCAGGGAGTGATTGATTTTAGACCGACACAATCACAAGATAAGGAAGATTCAAACTTTTTAGGAAAAATCAATTATGATCTAACCTACGATAGTTTAAAAGACACAGCTTTTGTGAATTCCCTGGATTTGGACCTAAGTGGACTAACCCATGCTTCGTTTATCGGTAATATTGAGAGGCTCACAAAGGAGGCGATTTTCGATATTAAAGGAAAAGCAAAAACCATAAGGCTTGAGGACGTGCCGAAGTGGTTTCCCAATCTTTCTCATATTGAGTTTTCTGGCGCCGTCAAGCCCGATGGTCTAAAAATTACCGGCTCAATAAGAGATAGAAATATCTACCTGACGGGAAATGTGTTTTTGAGAGGGATTAATGTCAGTGATAGAAGTAGCGGTCTTCGATTTAGTGGACTCAAAGGCTCTTTTAATTTCAAACAAAAATTCGTGGGTCCTGGATCTGGGGTTTTTCTTGCTCAAGGAGATTCTTCTTTAATGAGATTTAAAATAGGAACTCTCAATTTAGGTGGGATTTCTGGAAACGTTCGGTTTGACTCCTCAGAAGATGGAATTAGATTCACGAGCAAAGGCTTATCTTATGGGGATCTCTCGTTTAACAGAGCCACAGTGAAAAGAGGGCGCGTGACCAGATTGGAGTTTGACCTGGGGAAGGATAATTATTGGACACTCAATATAGATTCATATGGCTCTCAGTTTAATATACTTGATGAAGGGATCTACATGAGAGAATTTCAAACAAACATTCATATACAGAAGAACAGAAAAATAGATATCTGGGGGAGATTGGATGGAAAAGGAGGAAGATACAAGGATGTCTCTTTTCTCGTCTCTACTGACTTTAAATTCAGAGATGATTTACTAAAGTTCACAAACCTAAATGTGGCAATAGAGGATTACGGGGAATTAAAAACGGAGAGGCTCAACCTCATATTTGGAGACCAAAAGACATATATACTCACATTTACTCAAGGGAATTTCTATGGATTCGATAAGGGAGTAATATCAAAAGGGATAAGAGGTAAATTTATGTTTAACGCCCACGATGACAAGGAATCGGTGTGGGATGGAAACGTATTTATTAGTGAGATCAATATCTTTGAATCTCGATTAAAAGATATGTCTTTTCATATGAACCTCAATAGAAATAGAATTGATTTGAAGAAGATTTCTGGCCGGTTTCTGGGTGGGAGTTTAGAAGGCAATATACAGATTAAGACAGCGGAATCCCCCACTTTTATCTCTTCTGAGATTGAGCTTAGAAATATTAATCTTGATAGGACCCTTTCATTAGGGTTGCTGAATTTCAGATTTAGAGGCGAGTTTAAAAGGTGGAGGCTCCCTCAGGGAAGCGGCGAAGTTACCGCTATATTAAATTTAGGAAGATATAGCACGGTCAACTCTCTGAGTTGCCATATGGAGATTAAGACAAATGGTGAAACTGTTTTCTTAAAGGAAGGGTTTATAGAGGATGGAAGAAGTGTGGCTGTTAGGTTTAGCGGCAAGATGGAAAATCCTTTAGACAGTACCAGAAGGCTTCGGTTTGATTTACCCGAAACTCCGCTAGCCTCTATATATGAGATCTTATCTCCTCTTCTTCCCGAATCGCTAAGAGGGGGTGAGATTAGAGGAAATACTAGTTTAAGCCTCTCTTTTGTTATTCCTCCTAAACGAGGGATGTTCTGGGACGGAAAATTATCTCTTAAGGATGCCTCATTTAATGGGAATCTCTCATCGGGTGTTCATTTTTTGGTTAGAGATATGAAAGGAACTATTCATCTAGTAGGGGATAAAGGCAATCTAGAAAACCATTTGAATTTCTCTATAATTGGGTACTCAAAACCGGATGAAAAGATGTTTGAGACGTCTCTTAACGCTTTAGCTCAGGATAAAGCGGAGCATGGAGATGATATTTTAAGAATCGGGGAGATCGAGTATGGATTTCTGAGACTCGAAGATATAGAATTTGTGCTTGAGGTGAGCAGAGATAAAATCAATCTTAAGCGATTTCAGTCCACACTCTATGGTGGCAATGTGTTGGGCACCGGTCTATTTGAGTTTGGCGGTAAGGGAGAGGAACGCAAATATGATTTTTCATTTCTGTTCAAAGACCTGAGCCTAAGGATGGCTTCGGATAGCATTCCTTCTACAAGGGATTATATTACGGGAAGAATAAATGGAATCGGTTGGTTGAGCAACAGAGGGGGGAGGCTCAGCACCCTTGACGGTGCCTTTAATTTCTGGGCTGTAAAATCGAAAAGGGAGCCGAGAACAATTGGGAAGGCGCTTCTTACACAGCTCGGCGTAAGAGAGAAATTCCTACTTCGTTCATCGCGTAAATATGATAAAGGGCAGGTCTATGGCTATATAAGAGGCGGTGTTATTACGTTCAAAGAACTTGAAATATCACATAGTATACTCGGCATAAATGACTTGCTTATTCGTGTAGACTCAAAAAGAAATTCCATATCTGTAGCCCATCTCCTTTCGGTAATCAGAGAGACGGCAAAAAGGGCAAGTGAGGGGAGGCTTAAAATCGAGTTTGAAAATAAATAGAGGTGAACTCAACCATGAAAAGAATGACCTCTCAAGTATTGGTCTTAATGGGGCTTACTTATATATCATCCTGTGCAGTTGTAACGGTTAATGTTTACTTTCCGGCAGAGGAAGTAAAAGAGGCATATAAGAATTTGGAGGAGGAATTGGTAAAGCCTCCACAAGAAAAATCGCCGGGGTCTCAGAGATCTCCTAAGGGGGAAAAGCTACAGGTAGAACCTCAAGGCCTAAGGGTTTACCCTAAAGGACCGCAGCTTGAGTCGAGTAGGATAATTGCTCTAAAGAGGAGGTTCTCGGTTAGTATAATCCCCTATGCATTTGCACAGGGTGACCTCTCTGGAGAGATTGCAAACGAGATTCGTAATATGCCTGAGGTGGTTGAAGCCTTCCGCCGCATGGGTCCTCGGCTCGGGATTTTAAACAGTATGCGCTCCCAGGGAAAGGTTGGGGAGGGAAATAAGGGACTCCTTGTACAAAGAGGGGATCTTACAGTGGAGGAGAAGACTGCTTTTAATGCGGAAAATGCGGACAGGCAGATTATAATCAGAGGAATGGCTACAGCGATTGTGAAGATTAATAAAATTGAGCCTACATCTGAGAATATTAACCGTATACTTCCCCAGGCCGCCGAGCAGTTTGCCGCCGTAAGGAGGGAAAAAGCCGAACGAGGCTGGTGGATTCAGCTTCCCGACGGCAGATGGGTACAGAAGTAGAAAGTACATATAAGGGCAATTCCGCTGGGTATCTCTTCTATCTTGTTATAATTCGTTTAAGATAAAGACGACTCTTGACAGTTAAGGAGCCGATGTATATTTTATTTCTGGCACTCTACCCATGAGAGTGCTAATCCCAATTATATCCCAACCTAGGAGGTAAGTCCTATGAATGTAAGGCCACTTCACGATAAGATTCTAATTAAAAGGGTAGATGCAGCCCAAACGACGAAGGGCGGAATCATTATTCCGGATACGGTTAAGGAGAAACCCCAAGAGGGAAAAGTGGTTGCTGTAGGTACAGGCCGAATTCTTGAGGATGGAAAGGTTATTCCGCTAGAGGTAAAAACAGGAGACAGGGTTCTTTTTGGCAAATACGGGGGAACTGAGATTAAGCTTAATGGAGAAGAGTATGTAATCCTCGATGAAAACGAGGTTTTGGCTGTAATAGAATCATAAGGAGGTGTTAAAGAGATGGCAGCTAAACAAATTGCATTTAGTTCCCTTGCAAGAGAGTCGGTCTTGAGGGGAGTGGATAAATTGGCAAATGCGGTAAAGGCTACACTAGGTCCAAGGGGAAGGAATGTACTCATAGA
>CAYMEO010000121.1:4281-5465 GCA_964389705.1 uncultured Spirochaetia bacterium | reverse complement strand
TAAAATAAAATGAGAGAGTCTACGTAGTATATATTCCTAACACAATCCTTTTACTTATTTTGGAAGAATGATACTAGGTTGACATCTCCTTAGCATTGGGAAAAATAAACTAATAATTTCTAAATAATTTGAGCAGTGGAGATAAAATATGGAAATTCCCGAGAAGATGCGCGCGATGGTGCTGGAGTCACCAGCAAAACCACTTAATGACATGAAGGTACCGGTTCCTCTACCGAATCCTGAACAGGTGCTGATTCGTGTTCATGCCTGTGGGGTCTGCCGCACGGATTTGCATATAGTAGACGGCGAGCTTATAAATCCAAAACTGCCTCTTATCCCTGGACATGAAATCGTTGGCACTGTTACTAAAATTGGTGATCGTGTAGATCGGCTTTCCATAGGCGACCGGGTTGGTATACCCTGGCTAGGATATACATGTGGTCAATGTCGTTACTGTCTGAGGGATCAAGAGAACCTCTGTAATTACGCCTTATTCACTGGCTATACGATTGATGGTGGATATGCAGAGTATACATTGGCGAACCAACAATATTGTTTTCGTATCCCTGATGTATATGGTGATGCTGAGGCTGCTCCACTTCTATGTGCGGGGTTGATTGGATATAGATCGTATCGAATGGCTGGTCAAGATGTGAGGCGTTTAGGGATTTACGGCTTTGGTGCTGCTGCCCATATCATTGCCCAGGTGGCTGTTTATCAGGGTAAGCAGGTTTATGCCTTCACACGACCAGGCGATACAGATGCCCAGGAATTTGCACGTCGGCTTGGAGCCGTATGGGCGGGCAACTCAACAGAGATGCCGCCGGAAGGGCTGGATGCAGCAATCATTTTTGCGCCTGTCGGTGCGCTGATACCGGAAGCGCTACGGGCAATCACGAAGGGTGGGGTGGTTGTCTGTGGGGGTATCCATATGAGCGACATTCCATCATTCCCATACAGAATTCTTTGGGAAGAGCGTGTTATACGATCAGTTGCCAATCTAACTCGGAGGGATGGAGAAGAGTTGTTGGCAATTGTTCCTAGAGTACCTGTAAGAACTGAGATTCAGGTTTTCCCACTTGAACAGGCCAACGAGGCCCTGGATTTACTACGCCGGGGACGCGTCCGAGGTGCCTTGGTTCTTCAGATATCTAGGAGCACTAAATAGGGTTATATCATCTCAA
>CAYMEO010000121.1:0-4181 GCA_964389705.1 uncultured Spirochaetia bacterium | reverse complement strand
CTGGTGTGTCATAATGAGCACAGGGAGAATCTTTCGACGGGATTTGTGGACAGGTTTAAAGAAATATTATAAAATAGAAGAATTAACGAGAGGGCTTTCTCAGAATAAATTAACCTGAAAACAACGGAAAGCAAAAAGTAAAAGGGAGAACAAGATGAATAAGAAGCAGGCTGCCCTGGAGTACCACAGTAGGGAGCGCGCAGGAAAAATTGAAATAGTACCGACTAAACCCTGTATAACCCAAAGGGATCTTTCTCTGGCCTATACGCCCGGTGTGGCTGAGCCGTGTAGGGAGATAGAGAAAAACCCGGACCTAGCCTATAAATATACGGCTAAGGGGAATTTGGTTGCTGTTGTGACAAATGGGACGGCGGTTCTAGGGCTCGGTGATATAGGGCCTCTTGCAGGAAAGCCTGTTATGGAGGGCAAGAGTGTTCTCTTTAAGCGTTTTGCGGATATTGATGCATTTGATATTGAGCTCAATACGCGCGATCCAGATGAGGTAATCAAAGCGGTAAAACTCCTTGAGCCTACTTTTGGGGGAATAAACCTTGAGGATATAAAAGCCCCTGAGTGTTTCTATATTGAGGATGAATTAAAAAAGCAACTGGACATCCCTGTATTTCATGACGACCAGCATGGAACGGCTATAATTTCGGGAGCAGGATTGCTCAATGCATGTGAGCTTGTGGGCAAGGATATAGGTGAAGTAAGGATAGTTTTTAATGGCGCAGGTGCTTCCGGAATTGCTTGTGCTGAATTCTATATACTCCTTGGTGCAAAAAGAGAAAACATAATTATGTGTGATAGTATTGGTGTCATATATAAGGGAAGGGAAAGGGGAATGAACCCTCAGAAGGAGAAGTTTGCAGTTGATACGAGAATGAGGACACTCGCCGATGCCATGAAGGGGGCAGATGTTTTTGTTGGACTCTCAGTAGGCGGGGCAGTAACAAAGGAGATGATAAAATCAATGGCCGATAAGCCTATTGTATTTGCAATGGCAAATCCCGATCCAGAGATTACCTATGAAGATGCGAAAGCGGCAAGAAGTGATGTCATTATGGCCACGGGGAGGTCTGATTATCCAAATCAGGTAAACAATGTTCTGGGTTTTCCATTTATATTCCGAGGGGCGCTTGATGTAAGGGCAAGGGCAATTAATGAGGATATGAAAATTGCTGCTGCTCGTGCCTTAGCTGATCTTGCTAAGCGGGGTGCTGGCGATTCAGTGGCTAAGGCCTATGGGCAAACGTATTTTAAGTTTGGGCCAGAATACATTATTCCTAAGCCGTTTGATCCAAGGGTGCTTGTTTGGGAGTCCGCTGCCGTAGCAGAAGCGGCCATGAGAACGGGAGATGCCAGGATAAAAATAGATATTGAGGAGTACAAGGAAAGGCTTGAGAACCGACTTGGGAAATCACGCGAGATTATGAGGATAATGGTCAGCAGGGCAAAAAGGCAACCAAAGAGAATCGTTTTTCCGGAAGGGTCGAATGAAAAGATACTGATGGCGAGTCAAATCCTCGTTGAGGAAAAAATCGCCTCCCCGATTCTCCTTGGAAGGGAGGACGTAATAAGGGATGCAGCACGGAGCTTTGATGTAAGCCTAAATGGAATTGAGATCATATACCCTAGGTCTTCTCCGAAGCGTGAGGAATATGCGGTTGAGCTTTTTAATCTCAGAAACCGCAAGGGTATTACACTTATCGAGGCGCGGGAATATATGAGGGATAATACTATTTATGGTTGTATGATGGTACATAAAGGCGATGCAGATGCAATAATTGCTGGTGTGACCCAGAATTATCCAGATACCATAAGACCAGCGCTCCAGATCTTTGCCACAAAAGAGGGAGTCTCTAAGGTTGCAGGCGTCTATATTATTACTATTAAGAATCAGGTCTATTTTTTTGCTGACACTACAGTCAACATTGAACCTACAGAAGAGGATCTTGCTGAGATCGCCATAAATACAGCGGAGATGGCTAGGAGGTTTGGTGTCGAACCCAGGGTCGCAATGCTTTCATTTTCGAACTTTGGAAGTGTGAAGCATCCGCTTTCAGAGAAGGTTCGACGCGCCACGGAGATTGTAAAGAAAAAGGTGCCGGATTTAATCATAGATGGTGAGATGCAGGCAGATACTGCCGTTGTTCCAGAAATCATATCGGAGATTTACCCGTTTAGCACTCTTAAGGGGGGAGCAAATGTCCTTATCTTTCCCGATCTACAGTCTGGAAACATAGCATATAAACTCCTACAGAGATTAGGTAATGCTGAAGCCATAGGACCAATACTTATGGGTATGAAGAAACCCGTGCATGTCCTTCAAAGAGGATGCGAAGTAAGAGACATTGTAAATATGTCTTCAATCGCTGTGGTAGAGGCTCAAGAAATCGGTTCTTTAGGAAGAAATCTAGAAGGTAAAATAGCCGTTACATCGGTTTAGATTGAACTAGAAGAAGCCTCTAGAAATGGTATTTCTTGGTTAATTTAAACCCATTATCCATCATTGGTGAATTTAATCAAAATAAGAAGCTGAGGACTGCTGCTCTCTCTATAATTGCATCTTTCTCTTTGATAGTTGTAAAGCTTCTATTCGGTTTTATTACAAACTCAATAAGCATATTTGCCTCTGCCGTTGATTCATTTTTTGATTTAGCTGCCTCCTCAGTGAACTATTTCTCAATAAAAAAGGCGGAAAAGCCCGCTGATAAAGAGCACAGGTTTGGCCATGGCAAAGCCGAGGGACTTGCTGGCATATTTCAAAGCTTTGTAGTCGGTGGTTCCTCTCTATACTTGATCTATATCTCGGCTAAGAGATTAGTTATAAAAGCACCTTTACAGTCATTAGGCGTGGGAGTCTCTGTTATGGTGTTTTCTACACTTGTTAGTTTTCTTCTTGCGAGGTATTTAAAAAGGGTATCAAAGGATACTGAGAGTGTTGCGCTTGGAGCAGACAGTGTTCACTATAGCTCTGATGTTTATACGAATTTAGGCGTTATTCTTGGACTCATTATTATTAAATTCACGGGTCTTGTATTTATAGATTCTTTGATTTCTATCTGCGTTGCTTTATATATAATCTGGTCAATTACGACTATATTTAGAGAATCTGTAGATATTTTAATGGATAGGGAACTTCCAAAAGAGACTATTAGGGAAATTGAGAAAATAATACTAAAACATAAGCCGCTCGTAAAGAGTTTTCATAAGATGCGCACAAGGAGGTCTGGTTCTGAGAAGTTTATAGAGTTTCACCTTGTGGTAGACCATACACTGAGCTTTGTTGACTCACATAACCTTGCAGAAGAGATTATAAAGGATATTGAAAATACCGTGCCAAACTCTGATGTTACAGTACATGTTGATCCCCATACCTTTCCAGATTACTCTTAATATTGGATTTCTTTGACTTGCAAATTCATCTATTATAGACTGTAGGAGTGGTTGCTTTGGGAGGTATGGAAATTGGGGTAGACATAAAAGAGATAAAGGCTTTAGATTTTTGCAGTGCCTCTAGTAAACTTCTAGACCTAATTGTAGAAAATTATCTCCTCGGCTTTGAGATCGGAATGTTTCTTTGGAAAAAGAACGTTGAGTTTTTTATCAACCAAATAAATCAATGGGCAGTATTGCATCAGGAATACAACGATATGATAAAGGGAAAATCGCCATTTGAATTGATGAATCTATCTGAATCTGTTATTAAGGCACGGGATACTATGGATTTTATTCAAAAGACGGCTGAAAGAAATTGGCTTCTTCTTAATGATTGTATTAATCTTATGCTTGATTTAGATTAATAATTATCAATATTGAAACCTTTTTCTTGATTTTGGGGTTTAAATAGTTATAGGAAATTACATAGAAGGAGGAAAGGCTATGAAAAAATTTATCCTTTTGTTACTCATTGCCCTAACCTTTGCTATGGCTATCCCATCTGTAAGTTCGGCACGTCCCATTGTAGTCAGGCGTCCTATTATAGTTACACGTACCATTGTAGTCAGACGCCCTATTGTGGTTGCGCGCCCATTCGTAGTTAGACGTCCTATTGTAGTTGCGTCTCCATTTGTAGTTGATCCGTTTTTCCCATTTTTCTCATTTAATTTTGGATTTGTAGTAAGATAGAAGTAAGAGCCGTAATGTGATTACCTCTTTGTTTTGTGTCGGACACTAAT
>CAYMEO010000120.1:0-5573 GCA_964389705.1 uncultured Spirochaetia bacterium | reverse complement strand
ATAATGGGACAATATTTATAAATGTTGCGGGGATTCGCACTGAGGCTTTGGGTCTCAAGCAATCCGAATCGAGAGTTATTACATTTATCTGTGGCTCAGATAAAATTCTCGTGAGGTCAAGAAACCACACTGAAGAGAGATGGAATAAAAATCTTGATGCAGTATTTAAACTTTCAAAGGAATACAAGTGCGAATCGTAAAGTTGGAGATATGAGGCATTAGGTATAGAGAGATTTAAATCTGTTTCTTCTTTCTCTTCATGTAATCAACGAGCAGGTATCTCCCTAGTTGACTGGGGGTTGTAAAAAATGCACGCCCCTTATTAATCCGGGTCATTTCATCTACGAATCTCCTTAAAGAGGCACTGTCATCGAGCATAAAGGTGTTTATGGTAACCCCCATTCTGGTAGAGCGCTTCACCTCTTTTAGAGTCTCAAACGTTGCCCGCGGACTGAGTCCTCCAAAAAACATGGGGAGTTCAACCTGGAGATATCCGTCAAGGAAGTATGCCGTAGGTTGGCCATCTGTAATGAGGATTATTTGTTTATTTGGCGTTTTGTGTTTTGATACAAGCCTTGAGGCAAGCATTAGTGCCTCCTGGATATTTGTAAATGGATCATTTGAATCCCAGCTTGTCGTCGCAAGCTGCTCAGGCGTGAGGGTTCTTGCCCTTGTTGAAAATCCAATTATATAGAAATTGTCCCTTGGATACCGCGTTCTTATGAGGTGGTCAAGGGCAAGGGCGACGCGCTTTGCTGCGGGAAATCTCCCTTGAAAACTCATTGACCAACTCAGGTCCAAAAGAACCGCGGTTGTAGACTGTGTATGATATTCCATATCATAGACCTCGAAATCCTCTGGGGCAACCCTTATAGGGCTACCCCGATTTCCGCGAAGAAGGGAGTTCTTAAGCGTTCCAACTACATTTAGATTAAATGGGTCTCCGAATTCGTATTCTTTTGTATCTTCGGGTTTTATAGCACCGATTCCGCGCTGTGCGGTTTCATGTCCACCAAACTGGTGTTTCTTAATAGAAGAGAATATGTCTCTAAGGGCCAGCTCTCCGATTTTTCTAATTCCTTTTGGGGTAAGCTCTGTGTACTGACCTCGAATCTTTACGAGTCCTGAATTCTCAAGGGTGGATTTAAAATCTCTGAGGAGAACAAATGAATTGTATCCGCCTTCGCTTACTATGTTCTGAAGATCTTCTAGGTTTACCTCTTTAAAGTTCCCAGAGGTAAGGCTGTGTTCAAGATGCTCTATCTTTTCAAACTCCTCTATTAGATCGAGTGTTTCCCTAAATCCAAGTGGGGTCTTTCCCTTGAATCTCTCTCCGTAACGATTCACAAAATTTTCAATTCTTTTGATCCCTTCTAATTTTTCCTTAATTCTTTCAAACCTTTCCCTTGCATGGGAGTCCATAAAATCATAATTTGAAAGCCTCTCGACAGCCGCGCTCAGCTTCTGAGGGAGGCTTTTGAGTAAATTTTTCCTTCTCTGGTACTCGGGGGAGATTCTTGAGAGATTCTCCTTTAATGTGCCAAGTTCCTGCTCAATGACCTCATCTAGTTCCTTTTTGATTTCGGAAAGCGATGACCGGAGATTGTATGTTTGAAACTTCGTCTCTTTATATTTGGCAATCTCAGATCGAAGCTCATCAATCCCCATAACCCTTATGTTTCCACCGCGGATTCCCTGCTTCATAATCCACTCAAATGCCTCATCGGGGGTCCATCCCTCCATAAGGAAGTTGGAGAACTCACGGAAAAGATCTTGAGCCTCTAATTTAAACTCGCTTTGAATTCCATCCCATTTCAGGTATCTGTATGTTGTCGTCATCTAAGTATTTAGCCACTAATGAACACGGATTTTCAGGAATAAAATAACCTTTAAATCTCTTATATTCAATTTCTTATTTCACTCGTATTCATCTGCATCAATTCGTGACCGATTTATTTATAAATTATTCTCCCTCGAACCTTTTCTTTATTGAGTTTGTTGCTAAGATGGAGTCCCTCAAGCATGAATTCAACTGCAGAGGCAGTCTGAGCAGGGGTTTGCTCTATGCCAAGGGCCTCAATACATTTTTTAAGTCCCTTTATCTCCTTTATTCCTGCAAGGTATTCTTCAGAAGGCATTGTATCTGAAACCTCGACATAGCCGTGCTCAAAGCTCTCGAGAAGATCGGAAAAGACATTGAGTGACGGGAAATAAGAATCAAAAACCACCTTTATCGCCCGCTTTATTATCTTCTCTACGACATTTGACTCAGTTGTATCCTCTCCAAGGTACTCAAGCTCAATCTTCCCAATAGTTGATGGGAGGATTGCTGGAAAATCCGTTATTCTTGGAGAAACCTCGCGTTCTCCCATCTTAATTCCCCTTTTTTCTGCAGCCGCAATTATGCTCTCATAATTGGCAATCGTAGTCCTTACACTTACGCCCGAGCGCTGATTTATCTCATGTGAACCCCTTGCCTGAAACGTTATCTCAGCGATTATCTCCTTTATAAACTTGGGTACCTTAATGACGTATCCTTCTCTCCTTAAAGTTCTTGCTTCCTGCTCCATAATCCTTATTTCTGTATCGCGCAAGGAGGGATAATGGGTTCTAATCTGTGACTGAAAGCGGTCCTTAAGTGGAGTAATGATTCTCCCTCGATTTGTATAATCCTCCGGATTTGCAGTAGCCACTATGCAGATGTCCAATGGAAGTCGAATCTTATAACCCTTAATCTGCACATCCTTCTCCTCCATTATGTTAAAAAGCCCAACCTGTACCTTCTCGACGAGGTCGGGAAGCTCATTTATCGCAAATATTCCTCTATTACTTCTGGGAATGAGGCCAAAGTGAATCGTAAGTTCATCCGAGAGGTATCTTCCCTCCGCGACTTTTATTGGATCTATCTCCCCGATGAGATCGGCAATTGAGACATCTGGGGTCGCAAGTTTTTCCCCGTACCTATCCTCACGCCTTATCCATGAGATTTCTACCTTATCGCCAATCTCTTTTACCATGTCGCGGCACATCTTACAGACCGGGGCATAGGGATTGTCATTAATCTCGCAGCCCTTTATAGCGGGAACCTCTTCATCAAGTAAGTTTATAAGTGCTCTAATCACCCTTGTTTTTGCCTGCCCCCTTTCTCCGAGGAAGATCATATCGTGCCCAGCCAGAATCGAGGTCTCAATCTCCGGAATTACGCTCTCTTCATATCCGATGATGCCGGGGAAGACCACTTCACCAAGGCGCATCTTATCTATGAGGTTTTTTCTCATCTCCTCCTTTACAGAGAGTACCTTGTACTCACTGGCCTTGAGTTCCATAATTGTTCTTGGTTTTTGAGGCATATATATCACTCTCTCCTTCTGCCTGCACAATGAGTTTAACTGCAACTATTATTATAGAGAACGGCGGGTTAAATGTCTATGGATGAATATCTAAGTATTGTAAAACATTCCCCTCTGTCTCATTGGCTCTAAGGTGGGGCACAACTTGAGTGTCCCTTTATAGAGTCAATGCATTTGCAATCTGCGAGTTGCCTAATCCAAAACTAGGTTGAATACCGATGAATCAATATTGACCACGTTTCTTAGTTTTTCATGCACGGTAATATAAATCCTATCGCCATATCGAGAAAGGCGACTCAGCAATTGATTCAAATACTGAATCTGAGTCTCGTGAAAGTCTTCTATGTGAAGGGTAATAGAAGAGGTTGTGTTCTGCAGAATCTTCTCCAAATAGTCTGCAGCGGGGATAAAGAAGTCGCGATCCAGACGTCCTTTAACCGAGATTGAAAGATTGGCGGCTGCGTTTTTCACCTGGTTTATGGATACCTCTAGGGCACCGCGGCTGAGGTATCGTTGAAAGGCCTTTTCAATCAAACCCAGATAGCTATCGGATAGACGATTTGCTTCGTCAAACTCCTCAATGAAATGGCGATTAACGTAATCTCTCATCGCCAATCCCACGATCCAGTCCTGTATTACCAGTGGGATCTGACTCGGCTTAGAAAGAGGTATGGTTCGCAAGAAATGAAATATACGCGAGAGGCCACCAGGAATTAATCCATGGATGAAGAATCGGTTTAAAATTTTTAGCTGTTTTCCTAACGGATATGTAGTTCTATAGAGTGCTCTATTGAGATAACGGGTCTTATTTCTTATGCGGTCTGCAATGCTACGGTCGCTTAGCAGGCGGTAGTAAAGCGCGCGGTAGCCCTTTACCATTTCTGTATATCCCATTTGCTTGGGGATAATATTTGTGCTGAGTTTAGTGTTATCTATGTTATTTGCATCAGGGATAAGTCTTCCTTCCTTTTTCAATCGTTCATAGAGAGGTGTTTTGGGTGGTGCGGTTAGGAGTCCGATCATCGCCGACTGGATTCCAGATTTCATAATAAACTGATATTGTTTATCGAATATCTCGATTGTGTCGTTATCAAATCCGACTATAAATCCCGCGAGAATCTCAATTCCGTATGAATATATCTTCCGAATTGAAGAAAGCATATCCTGGCGGGTGTTCTGGAACTTCATAGTTTCTTTTAAGCTATCCTCATCAGGGGATTCGATCCCTATAAAAACCCATCCAAAATTCGCATCGCGGAAGAGCTGAAGAAGCTCATCGTCCTGAGCAAGGTTTAAGGATGCTTCTGTTCCAAAATGAAACCAGTAATTATGCTCTCTTTGGTATTCGTTGAGAAATCTCAGGAGCTTTTTTGCAATGGGTTTATTTCCTATTAAATTATCGTCTACAAAAAAGACATTTTTTATATTTAGCCTTCTTAATTCGTCTAACTCCTTACCTACCTGTTCCATAGATTTAGTACGGGGCTTGCGTCCAAACATCACGATAATATCGCAGAATTCACACCGGAAAGGGCAGCCTCTTGAAAATTGTAGGCTTACCGCCTGGTATTTATCGAGTTTTAGCAGATCAAAGCGTGGAGTAGGAGAGTCAGTAAGGGCTACCTCCCCTGTTTCTTGGTAGAGTTTTTTGGGCTTTCCCATCTCAAAGTCCCGACAAAAGTCCTTCCATATATACTCGGCTTCGCCCGCTACAACGGTGTCCGCTATGGGTTCGTACAACTCAGGGCACAAAGAAGCGTAGCTCCCACCAGCAATGACAAAGTATCCTTTCTTTCTATAGAAGGTCAGTAGCTCTTTTTGACGTTTAAATTGAACCCCCATGCCACAGATCCCAATAATATCTGCCCTTGGATTCAGAGGAATGGACTCTATGTTTTCATCAACAATTTCGATTTCCCAGTTCTCTGGGCAAAGGGCTGCTAGGGTGATCAACCCCAAAGGTGGGTGTACGGCCCTTTTATCCGGCAAGATCTTGTCAAGTGTCCATTTAAAACTCCAGAAGCTCTCAGAGAACTTAGGATTGATTAATAGTAGCTTCATAGATCCTCCACCCACTTTTATTTACTGATTTGTATAGCTGTCTATATCAATCAGTACAGCTATTTATATCATAAGATACAGCTTAATGTCAATAAAAATCCTTGACACTTCCCAGATAGGTATGGAGATACTTACCAGTTGGGGAAAGAGATAAAGGCAGGC
>CAYMEO010000119.1:0-5626 GCA_964389705.1 uncultured Spirochaetia bacterium | reverse complement strand
TTTACCCCTCTTCTAATCTATTCTTGTCTCATATCTTTCTGAACCTATTCAGAAAGATTTTCTCTCAATCGCCACTCTCTATAAAAATTTCTCAAACCCCTCACCACGCCCTCCTAGCGCACGATGATCTTACCCGTCATTTTGGGGTGAATAGAACAGTAATAGACATAAGTGCCCGTGGTGGTAAAGGTGTATGAAAACCTCTCATCCGTATCCAGAGCGCGTGAGGTAAAGCCCTTATCAGTGCTCGTGCTTTTGATTAGATGGGGCACATCATCGTGATTTACCCACGTTACCTTCGTTCCGACCGGAATGGTCAGCTTTGCCGGGCCAAAGGTGAAATTGTCAATTATAACCTGATTCGTAACTGCGCCTGTTTCTGTACTACTTCCGCTGATAGCTTGTGTTGCACCTGCCGCTCTGCCACAGACGGTGGCAGACAGCATGCCCAACGAAACTATTGCCACCAGCACCGCCATTTTCCAAAATTGATTTAACATTGTTTGCCTCCTTTTTAAGATTATTTTGGCTTTTATTTGATTGCCTTTAGCTGTCCATACTGTTTTATCTATGTTAATATTCCCGAATGGGAATTGATTTGGGTGCTGGAATAAAATAGTTAGGGGATCGGTCTAATTTAAAATGGTGTAATAAAAACCGAGAGAAAAAAGGTTGCAAGAGCAAGATAAAAAGAGGCATTTTGAACAAGTCGTCTTACCGCATCTCAATGCTGCATACAATCTAGCACGCTGGCTTGTGCGTAGCGACCATGATGCAGAAGACATTGTTCAGGAGGCGTACATGCGTGCCTTCAGGTTCTTTGACGGCTTTCGCGGCGGGGACAGCCGCTCATGGTTGCTCACTATTGTGCGGAATACCTGTTACACATGGCTTCGGCAAAACCAGGCGCACGGGATTGCAACAGCCTTCGATGAAGAAGTACATAGCGTGGGTAATAACATGTCTAATGCGGAAACAGTACTTCTTCAAGATGTGGATGATCAGTTGGTGAGACAGACTCTTGAAGAATTGCCTGTAGAATTTCGTGAGGTATTGATACTGCATGAGATTGAGGGCTTATCTTACAAAGAGATTGCCTTAATCACCAACATTCCAATTGGCACTGTTATGTCACGCCTGTCACGCGCCCGAAAGAGGCTCGAGCAAGGCCTGGCTGATCGTATGCGCTAGGAGGTATAAAATGGAGTGTGAAATGCAGAACCTTATACATGCGTATGCAGACGGAGAACTTGATTTAGTCAAGGGCTTGGAGGTTGAAAGGCATATACAAAATTGCCAGTCTTGTTCACGAGATTACGAAAATATTCAGGTATTGCGGTCTAGGATAAGGGCTGGTTCACTCTATTTTACCCCTCCTGTAAGCCTTCGAAAGTGCATTCAATCTTCTGTGCGAAGAGAAATCAAATCCAAAACCCAACCCCATATAATGCAATGGCGCTGGCTCAGCATTCCTGTTTCGCTCGCGTTTATCGCTATAACAATTTGGGCTATTGAGCCTATTCTGACTACCTCTTCTATGGATCATATAACTCAGGAAATTATATCCGGACATGTGCGCTCACTTATGGCAGACCACCTAACGGATGTAGCGTCCTCAGATCAGCATACGGTAAAGCCTTGGTTTAACGGCAGGCTAGATTTCTCGCCCCCTGTAAAGGATTTATCCGATCACGGGTTTCCTCTCGTCGGCGGGCGGCTAGATTACCTAGAAAATAGACCCGTAGCGGCGTTGGTTTACCGGCACAGGAAACATTTTATCAATCTGTTTATATGGCCATCAGCACATGGCTCGGATATAGGGAAGAAGACTTTAGCGAGCGATGGCTATAATCTGATTCACTGGGAGGAATCCGGTATGGTATATTGGGCAGTATCCGATCTTAATATTGGCGAATTGCAAGAATTCGTGCAATTGATCCAAAACCAGGCCTCATGAGTGGGATTTCAACCAAGTCACATGCCCAGCCGTATACGTGCCTTATAAAGGGAACCAGATTGATATGTCTAAAATCCCTATCATAACTGTGTTACAGTTCCTTTGCCAAAATCGGTTAACATGGTAGTATACTGTCCATGTTGCAGGTGCTAACAGGTACGGCAAAGGGAAGAAAGCTCAAGGTTCCAAAGGGAAGAGGAGTCCGTCCGACTACGGGTAGGGTGAAAAAGGCGATATTCGACACACTTGGCGATATAAGCGGCTTAAATGTACTCGATCTCTTTGCAGGCTCCGGTGGGCTTGGAATAGAGGCTCTAAGTCGTAAGGCAGCTCATGTTACGTTCATTGAAAAGAATCCGATGGTCTATAGGGTGATTAGAGAAAACATATTCCTCTGTGGGTTCCTCGACAGGGCGACTTTAATCTGCGCCCATTATGAAGTGGCACTCAAGAGACTAAAAAAAGGCGGGAAGAGATTCGGCCTCATATTTGTTGATCCACCTTACGTCTCTTATGGGAGAAAACAGGTTGCCGATTTTATAAACGAAACGGCAGAGCTCATTGAAGATGGCGGGGTGATTGTAATTGAGCATAACTATAAAATAGAGGATTCGCCGGATGGTTTTAAAAGAATTACAAAGCCTTTCGGAGGTACTCAGGTTAGCTTCTTTATAAAGGGTGATATATGAAGAAGAAGGTTGCAATATATCCTGGCTCGTTTGATCCGTTTACAAACGGCCATATAAATATAATAGAGCGCGGTGTGAGGGTATTTGACAAGGTAATAGTTGCTGTCGCCCATAATGCCTCTAAAAGAACGACCTTTACGATTGAAGAAAGGGTTGAGATTATTCGGGAGGTCTTCCGTAACCGTCCTGAAGTAGATGTTGACTATTTTCAGGGGCTCCTTGTAGAGTACGCAAAAAAAAGAGGAACAAACATTGTGCTTCGCGGTATGAGAACGGTGTCGGATTTTGAATATGAGCTTCAGATGGCGCTCTCGAATAAGACCCTTTATCCGGAGATTGAAACGATATTTATGGTCACAGAGGGTGCATATTCACATATAAGCTCTTCATTAATTAAGGAGATTATAACCCTCGGCGGTTCGGCTAAAGAGATGATTCCAGAGATTGTGGAAACGAGGTTAAGAGAGAAATTGCTTAGAAAACAGGAGGTATAAAATAATATGAAGCTCGCTGCCCGTGCGGAGAGACTTAAACCATCTGCAACCCTTGCAATCACGGCAAAGGCAAAGGCGCTCAAGGCGCAGGGTATAGACATTGTCGGATTCGGTGCAGGAGAGCCTGATTTCGACACCCCAGAAAATATAAAGGAAGAAGCAATAAGGGCGATTAAAAGCGGGTTTACGAAATACACTGCAGTGAGCGGAATCGAGGAGCTTAAAGGCGCAATCGTCCACAGAATAGAAGAGGATTATGGGCTTCAGTATGAAAAGTCACAAATCCTCGTATCATGTGGGGCAAAACACACGCTTTATAACATATCTCAGGCCCTTTTTGAGGAAGGGGACGAGGTTATAATTCCATCCCCCTACTGGGTTTCTTATCCTGAGCAGATAGCTCTTGCCGGAGCCACGCCTATATTTATCGAGACGAGAGAAGAAGACGGTTTTAAGATTAACCCAGATGATCTCAAAAGGCTCATAACGAAAAAAACCAGGGCTCTCATACTCAATTATCCATCAAATCCAACCGGTGCCACATACACTGAAGATGATCTTAGGACGATAGTTAGTGTTGCAATGGAAAGCGGGCTTCTAATTATTTCGGATGAAATTTATGACAAGATTATATACAACGGGCTTACCCATACTCCGGTTGCAACTCTGGGAGATGACGTAAAGAAATCTACTATCCTTGTAAACGGCGTTTCAAAGACATATTCAATGACGGGGTGGAGAATAGGGTTTGCAGCGGGAGACAAAAGGGTGATTGAGGCAATGAGTAATCTACAGGGACAGTCCACATCAAATCCCACATCAATCGCTCAAAGGGCAGCGGTGGAGGCCCTTGGCGGTCCTCAGGATGAAGTAAAAAGAATGGTAAAGGAATTTGAAAAGAGGAAGAATTTCATAGTTGATAGATTAAATAAAATCCCCGGTTTTAGCTGCTTTAATCCACAGGGTGCGTTCTATGTGTTTCCAAATGTCTCAAGATTGTTTGGAAAGAAGTATAACGGATTAGAGATTAGAAATTCTGTGGATTTTACACAATTCCTATTAGAAGAGGCAAAGGTGGCAGTTGTTCCCGGAGCAGAATTCGGAGCGGACAACTATGTGAGAATCTCATACGCAACCTCAATGGAAGAGATCAAAAAAGGCATAGACAGAATAGAGAAGGCCGTTGAACGACTCAAATAGTATCCTTTCTTCAGCGGAAATTTCTACATGTCTCAACCATACGACTCTGCTTATGTTCCGTAACCCTAATACTTAAATGCATGCAACGGAGCACGTTCTACTGGCGTGGGAAAATCAACTGAATAGTATTTTCTAAATGCAAAGAATAAAGCTTGGCACCTCGATTTCACTAAGCGGAAGGTACTCAATTCAGGGCAAAGAGAGCCTCGAAGGGCTTTGTCTTTGGGTTAAGGACATAAATCAATTGGGTGGAATCTCTATCAAAGACAAAAGGTTCCCAGTTGAGCTCATACATTATGATGATGAAAGTTCGGTGGATAAGTGTCAGAGGATTGTAGAAAGGCTTATTGTTAAAGACAAAGTAGATATTCTCATAGGTCCCTATTCAAGCGGGCATACCTTATCTGCAGCACCAATTGCCGAAAAATATAAAAAGATACTCTGGAATCACGGCGGGGCATCTGATGAGATTTTTGAAAGGGGATTTACGTACATAATAAGTACAATTACCCCCGCAAGCAGATATTTAATTGGAATTATTGAAATGGTGATGAAGCTTGATGAAGAAGCAAAGAAGCTCGCTATATTTCAAGCTGAAGACAGCGGATTCTCAACAAATGTTGCACAAGGAGCTAAGCATTACGGAAAAGAAAAGGGGTTTGAGTTAATTGAGTTCAGGTATCTATCTGGCACAAAGGACTTTTCTCTTTTTCTAAAGAGGGTACGAGAAAATAATCCCGATATAGTTCTCGGTGTGGGACGCGCCGAAGATGATTTAATTCTTGCCAATCAGATTATGGAAAATAGAATAAACGCAAAGGCCATTGGGCTTGTTGTAGCCGGTATAAATTATTTTCGAGAAATTCTCGGAAAAGGCGCCGAAGGATTTTTGGGCCCAAGCCAATGGGAGAGGGGAATTAGAATAAAACCCGATTTCGGACTAGGCCCTCAGGAATTCTTTGAGAGATTTAAGGATGTATATAATAAGGAGCCCAACTTTCTCGCCGCTCAAGGATATAATATAGGATTAATTATTCAAAGGTGCATCCAAGAATCGGGAACAATTGATGACTTGGGCATTCGGGAGACGGCAAATAGGATTGAGTTTAAAACATTCTATGGAGATTTTAAGATTGACCCGACTACGGGCAATCAGATTGGTCATAAAGTAGTAATCGTTCAGTGGCAGGGGGAAAATAAATATATTGTGCATCCTGAAGAGATGGCAGAAAGAGCCCCGATTTATCCCAAGCCGTTTCTTTCTCAATACCCAATAATATAAGAAG
>CAYMEO010000118.1:0-5629 GCA_964389705.1 uncultured Spirochaetia bacterium | reverse complement strand
GATCACAAACAGAATAATAAAAATGAAAAAACACAGAAAGATTTCGAGTATATTTTCCGTGAGGTAACGAATTAACTTTCAAATAGATTTTTATGTGAGGCAATAGTGCAACCCTAAATGCGTCCGGATAGACAACGAGAAAGACTCCATTGTCTTAAAAAGGAGTCGGTATTAGTTAAAGGCCAACATTCGTATAAAGTAGTAGTCAGCGAGCTTTTGATATTCAAAAAGAACCTGCTTTATGTCTCTTCTTATCTTCCACCAATTTTTAGGATCAAATGTATCGTATTTAGAGGGTCTGGTAATTAATTTTATCTGTCCATCGGTAATAAAATTAAATAGCTTTGTGGCTCTGGTGGTGTGATACTTAGAGGTGACGAGAATTACAGATTTGAGATTTCTCTTTCTTAAAAAGTCATATAGAGCCTGCTCTTCGCTATATGTGCTGTCAGTCCTTTCATCTAAAATAATTATAGATGAAACGGGAACCCCCAACCTCACAGCAATCATCTGATTTATATCATGCCCTTCAGGCACTTTTATGCCTAAACTCAACAATTCATCATAACCCGGGGGCTTTTCCTCCTTGGTCAGAATTATTATTGGAGCGTATCTCCCTTTATAAATATCAATTGCTTCCAGAATCCTATCAGGAACAGAGCCAGAAAGAACAGCAATGGCGTCCGCTTTCTCTAAAGGATATTCCGTTACGAGATATCTGCCGAGGGATATTAAAATAGAGTCACGGCAGTAATATAGAGAACCAGCGATTACAATTATAAACAGAGAAGAAATAAAAAGCCCATGCCTTATCTTAGACAATGCTCAGTATGACTTCCTCTACAGGCTGTAAAGATGTTTTGAAATAAATATTAACAACCGTAAATTCCCTAAAGGGTGTTTTGAATCTCCTTTGGCGTTGTTGCATAAATGCCCAAATCTGCAATAACTTCAATAAGTTACATATTTTGTTCGAAATTGAAAAATACAATAGTATCAGCCGCTTACAGTGAATTATGCAACAAAGCCGTCTCCTTTTGTAATTCCCTAGCCCTTTTTATGGCCTGATCTCTAAACTCAATGGGAACGAATTTGATAAGATTCGTAAAATGTGTAATTCCATTTTTATCCTTCCATACATATATAGGAGTTCTCATTGAGGGAGACAAAGGGGCAAAATTAGGCTCAGATTCCCTCTCTATTTGTTTTTGACTTATTCTTTCGTTTACCTCAGGTCTCCTAATCCCAGGCCTTTCTTCCTTTGGTTTATTCAGTTCCACATTGCTTTTCTGTTCGATTCTCTTACCCAAGGTGGTTGGATCTAGAGTCGAGTCTTGAAACGAGTTTAAATCCTCTATAGGAAATACAATGCCATTATTTAGAACAATTGCCCCCGCAACACGACCCGGAATCGGCTGAACCCCTATGATCGGAGATCCAGAGATTATCTCTCGCATATTTTGAGCTTGAGCACCTTTAATGACAAGAAAGGCCAATAAAATACATATTAAATACGCAATGAATTCTAGCTTTCTCATCTTCCGCCCCTCCTTTAGTTTCTCCTAATAGACTCATTAATGTTGATTCAATGAAAAAATTTAGGCTTCGCTAATATTATATCATAACCTCTCATGTATTAAATGACTCAATTCCCCTGAGCCACTGGTTTGGTCAATCCGCATCAGTATGTTTAAGACCCTATTTGCCTTGATGATTACCTAAGAGCCTGTACATGATATTGTTACAACCACAATAAACCTATGATCTACCGCTTTATCCCTGATAGAAAATGGTATAATCAAATTACGACAAACCGATGAAAAAAAAGAACTTCTACGATCTTCAGGAATATATACAATACCTGGAAACTATCGGCGACTTAAAAAGGATAAAAGCCGAAGTGGACCCGATTCTGGAGATAACAGAGATCTCATCGAGTGTGATAAAAGAAAAGGGACCCGCGCTTATATTTGAAAACGTAAAGGGCTCTCCTTTTCCCCTCGCAATCAACCTCTTTGGAACCGAAGAGAGAGTTGAACTAGCCCTTGGTAGAAAACCAAGAGAGGTCGGAGAGGAATTGGTGTTTCTCTTCGAAAAGTTAAATCCTCCTTCATTAAAATCCTTCTTCTCAATTCTCCCAAGGGCCATAGGACTCCTTTCCATGAGAACGAAGAATGTAGGAAAGGGCGTGGTTCAGGAAATTGAGGAGGAGCCTGATCTATATAAACTTCCTATAATAAAGTGTTGGCCCAAAGACGGAGGCAGGTTTATAACACTTGGATTGGTTTTGACCCAGGACCCCATTACAAGAAGAAGGAATCTTGGAATATATAGGATGCAAATCTACGATAAAAAAACGACGGGAATGCATTGGCATCCACATAAAGGCGGCGCGGCCCATTATCACGAAGCCGCAAAACTCAGAAAGGACATTGAGGCCGCTGTGATTCTGGGCGGAGACCCTAAGATGATATTCACTGCTATTGCTCCCCTTCCTGAGGGGATGGATGAGATTGCGTTTGCAAGCTACCTTCGAGGAAGTCCGATGCCTATGGTTCGGGGCAGAACTATATCGCTCAGTGTCCCTGCAAATGCCGAGTTTATTATTGAAGGGATCGTTCCTCAGGGAGAGACACGAATTGAAGGTCCATTTGGAGACCACTTCGGGCACTATTCAATGGAGGCACCGTTTCCTGTTTTTAGAGTAAGGGGAATAACACACAGACATAATCCGATCTATCCCGCCACCGTTGTAGGAAGACCGCCGAAAGAGGATATATTCCTTGGAATTGCGGCAGCGGAGATGTTCTCTCCACTTATAAAGATTGTTCAGCCCGAGGTGAAAAGAATGTGGGCTTACCCCGAAGCGGGGTTTCATAATCTTCTCGTTGTCTCTGTTGATGAGAGATACCCGAAGAACGGAATAAAGGCCATGCTCGCCCTCTGGGGGACAGGGCAACTCCTCCTTACAAAGTGCATGATAACAGTTTCAAGTGATATAGATCCAAGGGACTTTAGAGCGGTTCTTAGAGAGATAGGAGAGAATTTTGACCCCCGTGAGGACTTTCTCTTGATTCCCTGGGCGCCGCTTGATACATTGGATTTCACAAGTGGGAAGCTCAATGTTGGGAGCAAGATGGGAATAAATGCCGTAAGACGCGCAAATGGTGGAGGACTGAAAAGGAGAATCCCGGAGGGGGTTCCAGACCCAAGGGATAAAATCGGGGACATTACCGACTTTAGGCTCCTTCCCGGCGGATTTCTGGTTATCAAGGTCGAAAAGAATCCAAAGGAAAATATCCGCAGACTCTTTGACATACCCGGATATGAAGATGTTAGAATAATCGTAGCCCAGAGTTCGGATATTGACCTACATGATGATACCGAACTAATTTGGGGTATATTTACCAGGTTCGATCCTTATCTCGATGTTATATTTGAAAGGATCGAACTCAGAGGCTCGGCCGTAGTTTATGGAGGGAGAATGGGTATAGATGCCACGTTTAAAGAATGGTATCCTGAAGTAATTGAGATGTCGGAAGATATAAAAAATAGGGTGAGAGAGAGATGGCAGGAATACTGGAGAGAATAGAGAGGCTCTGTTGGGATAAATCCCTTTTGCCTATACTTGAGAAGGTTGAGAGAGGAAAACGGCTCAGTTTTGAAGATGGGATTAGGGTCCTCGGAAGCCCTGATCTTAATGCAGTCGGAATGATTGCCGATTATGTTAAAAGAAAAAGGGAGGGAGACAGGGTTTACTTTGTTGTAAACCGACATGTAAACCCGACAAATATATGTGCGATCTCATGTAAATTCTGCGCCTTTGGGGTGACACAGAAATCTCCAAATGCTTATGAATTAACCCATGACCAGATACTTTCTATGTTAAATGACGAAATAAGGGAGGTTCATATAGTTGGAGGGCTCCATCCGTATTGGAAATTCGATCATTATCTCGATATTGTAAGACTCATCAAAAATTCATACCCCAAAACGCATGTAAAGGCATTTACCGCCGTTGAAGTGGATTGGTTTACGGAGATTAGTGGAAAGAGCATAGAGGATGTGTTAATAGCCCTAAAGGAGGCTGGAGTAGACGCGCTCACCGGTGGTGGTGCGGAGATTCTTCATCCCGAGATAAGAAAAAAGATATGTGCGCCCAAAACCGTTGCAACAAGGTGGGAGGAGATACATAAGATTGCACACAGGCTGGGCATACCGACAAATGCCACGATTTTATACGGACACATAGAGGAGCCTTTCCATGTTGTTGACCATCTCGAGAGGCTCAGAAGAATTGAGGATGAGTCGCCAGGATTCTTTGCATTCATTCCAGTTCTATTCCAGCCCGAAAACACGGGGCTTAAAAAACAGGTGAATTTTATCCCCGGCTCTTATGACCTGAAGATTCATGCCCTTGCCCGCCTTTATCTCGATAACTTCCCGCATATAAAAGCCTATTGGATAACACTCGGTGAAAAGCTCGCCCAGGTCGCCCTCCACTTTGGGGCGAGCGATGCCGATGGAACCATTATTAGAGAGAAGATCATTCACGATGCCGGTGCACCATCCGAGCTTGGACACACAAGGGACTTTATGGTGAATATGATAAAGAACGCCGGGTATATCCCGGTTGAAAGAGACGCACTTTATAATGTGGTAAGGGTATATCAATAGAGGATCGAAGGTCGTTGTGCTATTATATGCACATAGAGGTTTTCGACCAAAATTTTTCAGAGGATGAATTATTGTGTCACTCCATTTCCTTGTTAAGAGCGCGTGACGATTTTTATTCTAATCCACGTCACCTATTGCGCGAGGCATTGTTTCGAATCATGAAGCGCAAAATAGTTGGGTTTCATAAAGACGAGTTCGGTGATTGGGTTGCAGATTTGGAGTGTTCTCATACCCAACACGTTCGGCATAAGCCGCCCTGGCAAAACAGGCCATGGGTGATTGACCCAGCAGAACGCAAAAAACGGATTGGGTATGAGCTTGACTGTAAAAAGTGCGACGAAGTGGGGTACAACCAAGTAGTATAATTAAATTGGATCGTACTCTTCTTACTTTCCCATTCTCAGAGTTGAAGGTGATTTGTTTGATCTATTCTTTATATCAAAAACCGCTTTTCTACCCTCTTCAAAAAGGGGCTTTTGAATTCCCCAACTCCAGACCTTCTGCGGTGTGATTTCAATGTAAAGCCCTTTGCCGAATCTACCCGTGCGCTCTACAATCTCTGCGGTACCGTGAACCTTAATCCCCCTCGGCTTCCAGGGATTGACCGATTCCAGGTCATCTACCACAAGGGCTACCCTGGGATTTCCATTCTTTATGTTTTTATATTTAAGGGTCTTTTCCATATCGAGGCTTGGGATTATGAATTTATCTCCTTCAAATTCATAACTGATGGGTGCAACATCTGGCTGAAGGCTTTTTGAGACGGTAGCTATTCTTGCGAGTTTTTGTGATCTTAAGTAATCGATCTCTTTATCTGAAAACATGAATGTCCCTCCTTTTTAAAACTCTATTCTAATGATAAAGTTTATTTTAAATTGTTCCGTATTGTAACTGGATTTTTAGATGCAGTGTTTGAGCAATTAGGTGCGGTATTTGAGTAAGATAAAGAAAA
>CAYMEO010000117.1:0-5727 GCA_964389705.1 uncultured Spirochaetia bacterium | reverse complement strand
TAAGGGTTATAGGAGGCTCATATATACAGAATTTATCCTCTAAAATTTCTGTGACTTTAGAATAGAGAATATCACCCAGAACCCCAAAAATCCGGCAGCGAGAAATCCTAGGATTCCAAGGAGCGCTGTCCATGATGATCTTCCGAGAAGGATAAGGAGAAATGAGGATATGATTAGGGTTGATGTCATCAAGGAGAGGATAAGACGATTTATAATCCTCTCCCATGTAGATGCCGACTTTTCGGCTCCCGTATCCTCTACGCGTATCTTGAATCTTCCTCCCTCAAGATTGTCGAGTATGCCCTTTAGCTGAGGTGGTGTCTCTTGAATAGTTCTCGAAAGGGTTACAACTGATTTTGCCAAATCCCTAGAGACCCTGTCTAGGCTGTATCTTTTCTTAAATATCTCGACTAAATACGGATGCGATTCTTCAAATATGTTTATGTCGGGGTCTAATTTCTTTCCAACTCCTTCCATTGTGATAAGGGCCTTGCACATAAGCGCGTACTCCAGTGGGATTCTTATTCTGTGCCTAAATGCCCCCTCTAGTATGTCCTTTATGAAAGCCCCAAACTCCATGTACTTTAATGGCTTTCCAAAGTGCTTTTCACAAATATCTATTACGTCCGCGCGGAATTCCGACATATCTACATCGTCTTCTTTTATCCCAATCTTGTAGAATATTCTGACAACCTCTTCAAAGTCCTCTCTTATGATGGAGAGTATAAGCAGGAGCATAGTGTCTCTTATCTCCTCGCTCACCCTCCCTGCGAGTCCTAAATCGAGATAGGCGAGTCTACTGCCTTCTATTACGAGAATGTTTCCTGGATGAGGGTCTGCATGGAAAAAACCATCACGAAATACCATCTCGACTACTGCCCTTAGTCCGCGCCTTGCAATGAGTTTTGGGTCGTATCCATAGAGGTAGGCATCTGTAATCTTCACGCCTTCGATGAATTCCATCGTTAATGTCTTTTTTCCTGAGAGTTCTCCATAAACCTTGGGAAAATAGAGCTCGCGGTCTAGTCCGAAGTTTCTTCTGAACCTCTCTGCATTTGCTGCTTCAATTGTAAAATCAAGCTCTCTTGTTATCGCGCGCTCAAACTCCCTTACAATCCTCCTTGGGCTGTAGAGCTTGAGTTCAGGAATGCTCTTTTCGACCAGACGTGCAAGGAGATAGAGCAGGTCAATGTCACCCTCAATAAGTGGCTTTATATCTGGACGCTGTATCTTTACAGCGACACAGGTGCCGTTTTGAAGGTTCGCCTTATGAACCTGTGCGAGGGAAGCAGAGGCTATGGGATTTGGATCAAAATTGGTAAATATCTCCTCAATCTCCACACCGAGTTCCATTCTGATTTGATTTACTGCCTCTTTGTACGGGAACGGAGGGACATTGTCTTGCAGTTTTGAGAACTCGTCAATATAGGCAGGGGGAACAAGGTCGGGGCGTGTGCTCAATATTTGTCCGAGTTTTATAAATGTAGGGCCTAGTTCTTCGAGCACCTGGCGCAGTCGCTCGGGATTGGATGCCGGTTTTGTGCTAGGCGTTGGAATAATTATTCCAAGAACCCGCGAATCTCTAAGCCCGAGTCTCTCAATGATGTGTCCGTAGCCGTGCTTTATTAGGACAGTAAATATCTGCCTTAGCCTTTGGACATCCTGAGTCTTGGTGAGAATAGAAAGGACACTCAATTATTCGAGTCTGAGTTTCTTTCTTAGATTTTCTACGTTATAGTAGGGCTCGCCTCGCTCTTTTGCCTCTTCATAGAAACCCTGAAGCTCCCTTAAAATAGAGCTGAGCTTTTCCCTTCCCTCCTTTGTCTTTAGGGCTTCCCTTGGAGTTTTATTACCAAGAGCCTCAAGGGGGCTGTCAATCCATTTATCATAGTACTCATCTAGAACTGTATCGAGTTCACTCTGGCTTTTGACTCCGAGGGGGAGCTTCTTGCCCTTTGAACTCTCGCGGGGTTGTTTATCTAGAAATGATTCCAATTTTTTTATAGAGTCCTCTTTGTGGACTATAAGCCCCTGGAGCTTGCTTTCAATAAGCCTTTTACCTCTATCGAGCAGTTTTGATGAATAGCACTCAATTGTGAGTTTATCTCCTTCAATTTCAATGCTTCCCAGTATCTTGCTTTGGCCGTTTTTTCTCTTCTTGATCCATGAAAATGCCCTAAGCTCTTTCGTTCCACCTTTTATCTCTTCGAGAGAGTCTATTTTTTCTAGTTCCTCTAAGGTCTTCTCATAGTCTTTTACACTATAGATTGAGGATGCAAAAACAAATTCATCTCCCTCAGGCGTAAAAAACTGTGGATGGTTGGCTATGTCTTCGATATATCGTTCTATTAGGAATCCCCAGTCCTTTAGATACTCTTTTGGGGTTCGCTTCTTCCCAAAATTTTTTCTGTATTCTTTAAGCTCACGTTTGAAAAAGTCCAATATAGTGGGTTTAAAAGCCTGTGGATAGATAGAGACTACACCGGAGAAATACGTGTCGTTACCTACTCTGAGCGGTCTTCCCCCAATTATGTCAAGGCGCGAGATTTGTAAAGATGCATTGGAGTCCTTTATCTGAAATACCTCTCCTGTAAATATGTCCCTTATGCGGCATCCCTCTTTTGGGACTACTTCTTCTACCTCAAAAAAGCTGTAGAGATTATCTATCCAACCATCGAGTATGAATCTTTCGATATCTGAAAGATTGTGCCTTTCTTCTTTGTAAAACCGATATATCAGCCTTTCTCCGGTATCGAGTAGTTTAAAATCGTATATAAACCAGTCTAGGAATTTCGTAAATGTAAGATCATCAATATCTTCTTCATCTATATCTCCACTGGAGAGACCGGGATTGTTCATCCATATGTAAAATGCCTCTCCAATCTGTGCCTGCATCTCCGGGCGATTAGAGAAATCAATAAGCTTCATCCTGAGATCCCGCTCGGCTTGATCAATCTTGAAATTGGTAAAGTTAACCACTGGGTTATCCTTATAACAACAATCCCCAAATCTCTTTTTGCTCCCACATATGCATTGGGATTCTAAATCTCTCATGTAATTAAAAGTTAAATCATATAGAATGGGGTGTCAATTTTAAGCATCTTTCCTTTTCTATACTATCTCCAGTTTTGTTTTGTAGCGGGGTATTGTTCCAAACCTTTTCTCAAGGAAGTTACGTCGGAAGTTGAAGATCTTCTCCAATTGTTCGCGCACGATTATTTCGTTTATTAACCTTCCCAAGGGTCCTAGGGGGAGGGCATAGTGTACTATATCCTGCATCTCGACCCCATCTTTTATTTCTCGAAATAGGTGCTGATGGTGCCAAAATCTATAAGGACCGATCTGCTGGTAATCAATAAATAAATTCGGCTCATCAATGTGGGTGATTTCTGTTACCCATGTCATCTGAATGCCCATTATCGGGCTTACGTGATAGGTTATAATCATTCCCGGGTACATCCTTTCAGGAAGTTCCGAGGTTATTTTGAGATTCAAAGAGGGTGGGGTAATAAGCGCCAGGTTTTTTGGATTTGAGAAAAACTCCCATGTCTCCCCGATTGTAATGGGAAAGTACTGGATTGTGTTTATACGATAGAGTTTCATTATAGATGATTGTTCTCTGTGTCTTATAGGTCTTTTCTGATATAAACCGATTTTGCTAATTTACTCATTTCGTAGTGATTTACAATGGGTTTATAGTATGGCAGATCGTGTTTTATTGGATCATGTATCTTTTCACTAGGTGTATTTCTTAGCTCCGGAATATACTTTTTTATATATATACAATCCGGATCGAACCTCTGGGATTGTAATATCGGGTTGAATATCCTTAGTTGTTTTGGATCTGCCCCTACAGAAGCTGCCCACTGCCAGTTTCCTATATCTACATTCTCGTCGTAGTCAATAAGGTAATCAAAGAAGTACCTATCTCCTAATCTCCAGTCTGTGAGCAAATCCTTTGTTAAGAACGAGGCTACTATCATTCTTATCCTGTTGTGGATCCATCCCTCTTCTCTGAGCTGCCTCATACCAGCATCAACAATTGGGTATCCAGTCCTTCCTTCTTTCCAGGCCTCGATCCATTTTTCGTTATTCGTCCATTGTATACCCCGCCTTTTCTCCTGGAACTCTATGTCTTTTGTCTCTGGAAAGTAATGCATAATGTGATACCAAAACTCTCTCCAGGCAAGTTCTGATATGAAGGTGCTAGTATCACAGGTCAAAGATGAGACGATTTTGTATATACTCCTTATCGAGACTATTCCGAACCTTATATAGGGAGAGAGCCTTGATGATCCATCAATATATGGAAAGTTCCTGGTTTCACGGTATCTACAGAAATCGAACTCTTCTAATCTCTTTTCGGGAAAGTCAATTGACCAGTGTCTGTTTTTGGGGAAGCCCAGCTCATTTTCTATTTCCTCAATTGGTCTTGCATCTATTTTAGGTGAATTTATATTGTTGATGTTCAATAGGTCTGTTCTTTTCTCAACTCCTAACCAGAGTTTATAAAAATGGGTGAAGACCTTTCGTTGCTCTATTCTGTGGGGTGGAACCAAGAGGGTGTCCTCAAACTCTTTAAATGCTACTCTATTTCTTAAGCATATATCCTCTATGTTTTTATCTCTTCTTATACCATCAAAGCTATAGGCTTTGTTTAAATAAACCGCCTCTATTTTATACTTATTAAGAATACTGGGAAAGATCTCTTCAGGCCTCCCTTTTAGAATTAGGAGAAATGAACCTAGAGATTTTAGTTTTTTATCTAATTTTAGAATAGCATCTAATAAAAGGCCCCTTCGTGGGTTCCCTCGAATGATTTTTATTAAGATATTCTCATCAAATATAAAGATAGGCAAAACCTCTTCGTTTTCTTTTACGGCATGGTAAAGCCCTGTGTTATCTTCTACTCTTAGATCTCTTCTAAACCAGAATATAGCCCTCTTACTCATATTCCCTTTTAGCACAGAGCCGATAAAGTAATTAATAAGTCCTGGCAGAGAAAAACAGGTGACGGAATGATAAATCCATTTAAGTAAATTCAGTGGATGTTGGTATTGTCAATTTCTCCCGAGGCCTTTTTTCTTATGTCCTCCCATTTCTGGATTAATACCTTAAGCACTAATTGAGCTTCGTCAATTCGTCCTTTGCTTATAAGGGAAATTACCTGCCACATCTCTCTTACAGAAAGCTCATTTTTCATAGTATAAGGATGGATTAAGGAACATATCTCTCCGTAGTTTAGAACCATATATCCATATGGATCAAATCCCGAAAGCCAGGTTTCAACCTCTGAGATACCGGCTTGGATTTCACTTAACTTATTAAAAAGAGGTAGATTTAAATGATCTTTTCTATATTTTTGGATAGTTTCTCTTATAATTGTATCTGCTTCCTTTAGCCTCTCAAGGGCAAGATTGATTTTTGTATTATAATAAATCCCCTCGTAATCGAGTGCCCCAAAGCCAGAATGTGTATAAGAGAATTTCCTTTCTTCATCCTTAAATAGGAGGAACCAATGTAATGGTATATAGTTCTCAGCATGTAATAGATATGCATTGATTTTAGAAATAGGAGAAATGTAATATCTGTTCTGTTCATCTTTGATAAAAAAGCACTCCTCGATTTCTTCTTTATCAATTCCTAGGTAGTTTGATAGTGCTTCCCTAAAGGTTTCATATTCCTTGCCAAACCAAACACTATAGGGTGAAGCAACTCCGCCCCAGT
>CAYMEO010000116.1:0-5734 GCA_964389705.1 uncultured Spirochaetia bacterium | reverse complement strand
AACGGATTGATTCGCTTCGGTGATTATGATATTTTGGAGTAGATAGGTGTAGGTCTCAAAGCCAATACCGCTTTAGAGTATTATTATAATAAGCATCCTGAAATTATGGAAGAAAAGCCTAAGAGAAAGGTGAAGAAAACAAAGGTCCTACATGGCCTAAAGAGCAGGGATGTTCTCGGACTCATAGAGGCCCTCGAAGGGGTGAGGATCGATTTTGACCATCTCTATTACTATGACCACACAGGGCTTATAGTACCAAGTATCAGAAGTTCTCAAGGAAGGGGGGTTCCTAAGCTTTACTCTATAGGGGATTTTATAATTCTCAGGTGGCTTGTTTCGCTTCGTAAACAAGGGCTTTCTGTCCAGCGTTTTCGTGGCGTGGTTGAATTTCTTAAGAAAAAAATGCCCGATGCCCTTCAGAGTCCCCAGAATTGGGTCTTAATTACGGATGGTGAATCGGTTCGGTTCTTCGACAAGGTTTCAGCACAGGCGCTAGATATCCTTAAAGACACAGGTCAATACCTCTTCATTTTTCCCGTTGGAAAAATGATTGAGCAAAGCAAAGAGGCAATAACCAGGCTTGGAATACGTAACAGGTAAAGTATTGGTCGTTGTTTTTCTTTAGTCTCCTTGTTCATATAAAACCGTTTGATCCAATACCAAGTAGTAAATTCAATAGAAAGATGCAACTAAGTTTTATCTTTGTTTGTGTTGTATTATCTCACGAAATGTAGACTCATGTCAAAAACATCTCTAATGTGTTAAAATATTAAATAAGGGTTTTTGTGGCGGTTTTATTGGATCGGGGATTCTGTTTTGGTATCTAAGTGGAATAAAATACAGGAGAGGTAATGCCTGATTATAATTTTGATTTTCTATTTATTGGTGGGGGAATCTTAGGCTCATCTGGCGCTATGGCAATTTCTAAAAGGCTTGCCGAGCGGGGAGAGAGTGCGGGTATAGCTGTAGTTGATGTAGATTTAGAAGGGGAGTACTCTTCCACGCTCAAAAATGCCGGAGGCGTTCGGGCTACATGGCGAAACCGAGCGAATATAGAGCTATGCAAATATTCGATTGACTTTTACGAGACCATTCGAGATGAGATCCAGTTTCGAGAGCTAGGCTACTTCTGGATGCATGACGCCCCGTCATGGCAGGAGGTAAAGAAGAATCATCCGCTCTATATGGAGTATAAATTATCTGTTGAACTTCATTCTCCAGGGGCTGTTCCTCAGTTTTTGCCATTTGTCGATAATTTAGAGGGTATTGCTGGGCTTTCTATATCGAGAAAGGCGGGGTTAATTGACCATTATTCGCTTAGGGAGTATTATAGGCGAGAGGCGCGAAAAAATGGGGTCGTATTTTTTGATGGGTGCTGTGTAAAGAGGATAGTTGTGGAAGATGGAAAGGCAACAGAAGTTATTGCGGATAGATTAGGCGAATTGAGTGAAAATTCAGAGAGTAAATCTGAGGCAATTAAAACATTTCTCATAAATGGGGAAATCGGATTGACTGGAGAGGAGATTTCATTGAAATGCGGTGTCGTTATAAATACAGCCGGAGCCTGGGCACCGAGAATCTCCAAACTCTACGGGTTTAATGATGAGCAGATTAAGCCTCGAAGAAGGCAGATGGTTGTTATACACTGCCCTGATTTAGACCTTTCATCTTATGGGATGATTATAGATACCTCGAATGTCTATTTTCATAAGGATGCTGAAAACATCCTTGCTGGATATTCGAATATGGATGAGCCCTATGGATACAATTTCGAATTCGACTTTGGGGGAATGGGTGAAGAGAGCCCTTTTGTAAGATATATCTGGCTCCCTCTTTACAATAGGATTAGTAGGTTTGAGAGGGTAAAGTTTTTAAGAGGCTGGGCGGGTCTCTATGCAGAAACCCCTGACCGTTCAGGTTACTTAGGAAGGGTTCCCGGGTTTAGAAATGTGTATGAGTGCGCGGCACACACAGGTAGAGGACTTATGATTTCTTACGGAGCCGGAACTGCCCTTTCGGATCTAATATTGGACGGTAGATTTAGAGAAGAGCTCAGCCATGCAAATGACATGTCAAGGGAAAGACCCTCAGGGGAGCTGTTTGAGGAGTTGCATCTGTAGTGGGAGCCTAAGAGGAGCTGTTTGGAGCAAAGAGACTATGAAAAATAAAGAGCAACTAAAAATAAACCACATATGATTAGCCATAAAGGGTCGCCTTACTACACCTATTTCGAACATCCAGATGGAAGTTGGTACATGGTTTGGATGACGGAGACATACCCAAAAACAGAGCGCGGACACAGATTTCACATTCATTCCAATTACGATAGGTTGGGAGTAGTGAGGCCAAACCTTGAGGTGAGGTGGTATGAGCGATCTTATGGTATGAGAAATTGGGATTTTCATACACTTGAGGAAGCTGTTTCACATTTTTACCAAAAAAGGTTTCTACCGAGAATAGAACACGGATATAGGATTATTGTGGGAAATATCCCTTCTGAGTGGCTTGAATAGTTTTAAATCTCCACCTTTATTGAGTTTCCCTCTACCTGCACCCTGTAGCTCTTTATGGGTCTTTTGGCAGGAGGGCTTAAGACCTCCCCTGTTTTTATATTGAACTGCGCTCCGTGCCAGGGGCATGTAACAACGTATCCTTCACACTCTCCTTCTGAAAGCGGGCCACCGACGTGTGTACATGAATCATCAATTGCATAGTAGTTCCCTTGAATATTAAAGACGGCTATTTTCTTGTCCTCGATCTCCACACATATACCCTGTCCCGGCTCGATGTCGCCTGTTTTTGCAACCTCAATTAGATTTCCCATTTTACCCTTCCTTTATATTGACTGTTACAAAATTTTATATACGTTTTTGAGAGATAATGCAAGGAGTCTTTTTAGCCAGTTGAATTTCAACTGTGATTAATGACCTTCAAATAATTTAGAGCCCTGACCAAACTGGTATCCCTCTTTGGGCATTTTTATGCCATCAATGTATATGTTGTCTTCACTATCTATTCCTACTCGTCCTTTTGCTATAAGATGATGGACGGCAAAGGGAAATATCCGCCATTCTCCCTCTTTCCTTATTTTCTCCTGCATGCCCTTTGCGTTTTCCTCGCTGAAACCTTCAAGAGAGATTGGCTGAGACTGTATGATTGATGGACCAAACCGCCCTCCATCTCTGGAGAGAAAGACGGTGCATTTAATCTCCTTTTCTCCGGCCCTAATGGCTTGGACAGAGGCATCAATGCCCCGAACTAGATATGCCTTTGTGGTATCTCCCGGATAAAGATTTATGATCCTGTCTTTGTATCTATTTATAAACAGGCTGCCCAGCCTTCTTCTATAACCCGCCAAAACTATCAGGTCCGGGATGCAGATCTCCTCAATGAGGGCAATTGCAGCCGAGTCATAGTACTCTCTGGCTTCATCATCGTCAGTACTCTTTTGCAGAATCTCAAAGTAGGATTTTGAGTTTAGACTAATCACGGGGATTCTAAACCCCTTGGCAATCTCCACTCCCATACAGTTTGGTACGTTTGTAAAAACCACTCTTATCTTTCCGTAGCTTTTATCCCCCAGTTCTTCCAATCTCCTTTGTTCCTCATAGAGTGCTCTGAGGTTTGTACCTGAGCCGGAGATAAAAACGGCTACATCCATTGGGTCATTATCGGGTTTATATATCAGTTTTATCTCTCTCATAAAATAAATTTGCATCCATTCGTTTTTTAAGAAATTATATCTGCCTAATAGACATGGGCAACTTAACTCAAAGAGTACTTACGGCAGTTGTCGGAGTTCCAGTGCTCTATTTCATTTTTTACCTAGGCGGAATTCCATTTCTCATTTTTATTCTCGCGGTTATTTTCATGGGAGGAATTGAGTTTTCTAGGCTTTTGCGGGTAAAAGGGGGCTCTTCGGCAGGGGGATTGGGACTTATATCGAGTTTAGCTCTGGCAGCAGCCTCCTATTTGGGGTATTTTTATCTCGGCCTTTTTTTTACGATTTCTATTTTCGTTGTTTTTATATTGCATCTAAGAAAACCGGAATTATTAGGTTCTCTTATGGGGATATGCGCAGTGCTTTTTGAGATCGTTTATCTGGGATGGTTTCTGAGCCATGCAGTTTTAATCCGAAATATAGGTCATAAATCAAGTATAAAAACCTATGCCGAAGCTGTGCAGGGGCTAAGAGATGCGGGGTTTTTCTATATTTTCTTTGTCGTCTCATGTGCCTTTTTGAATGATACCGGAGCGTATTTTGTAGGAAGATGGAAGGGGAAGAGGAAACTCATTCCTCAAATCAGCCCGGGTAAAACTGTTGAAGGGACAATTGGCGGAATAATGTCCTCAATTATCACGGCTGAGATGGTGAATCTTATCTTTAAATCTCCTCTCGAGTACTACTGGGCTTTTGTATTTGGATTTTTAATTGGTGTTGTTGGAGTTCTCGGAGACCTCGTTGAGTCTATGATTAAAAGGAGCGTCGGGGTAAAGGACTCAGGGGGAATTCTGCCAGGCCACGGCGGCATACTCGACAGATTCGACAGCCTGATTTTTGCATTTCCAGCCTTTTACTATTTTGTTATTATTTACTACTGGTTAAAGGGTATTTATCTCGGATGATAGATGTTTTTTCCTATATAGAGTTCAATTAGATGGCTATTATTACTATCTCTGAACAATCGGACAGTCTGGGTCACGAAGTAGCCATAAAAATTTGTCAAAGATTGGGATTTATTTTGGTAGATAGTGGTCTCATTATTAGTAGATTAAACAGCCTGCAGGTGTTGAATGAAGAGGGGCTTGCCGACCGAATAGGTCGTGGAGGGTTTCCGCCGGAGATTATTAAAAGGCTAATAATTGAACAAGCCCTCAAGGATAATGTGATAATCTTTAATCTCGCAGGGGAGATTCTCTTTCATGATCTCCCTGGGACTCTCCATGTAAGAATCCATGCCTTTCAAAAGGGATACCGTAGATTAAAAAAGGAGTGGAATTATGTAAGGCTCATTAAGGGGCTTTATGGAGGGCAAAGGCCGAGCAACGACTTATACGACCTGCAGATCAAAGTAGACAATATGGATACGGATTTTGCCGTAGATTTAGTTCTAAAGGCGGCGGAGACAAGGGGCATTTCCACAAAGGCCGGATTGACATGGAGGGCACTCGAAAAATTGAAAGTCGGTTTAGATAGGCCGGATTTCTCTCCTGATCCAAGTGAGGAGTATGGGCACCTATCAATACCCTCTTTTGCTCATTCAAGTGAGAGGGAATTTGCAAGGGTCTTGGACTTTTATCGAATTAAGTGGGAGTATGAGCCCAGGAGCTTTCCCATTAAGTGGAATAATGAGGGTAATGTAATAGAGAAGTTTACACCGGATTTTTATCTCCCTGAGTTGGACATTTATATTGAACTTACTACACTCAAGCAAAGCCTCGTAACAAAGAAGAATCGTAAGATTAGAATGTTAAAAGAGCTTTATCCGGATGTGAACATAAAGGTATTCTATGGAAGGGATTATAGGAGGTTATTGGAGAGATTTGGTATAAAAAAAAGCCCCAAGTGACTTGGCCTTTCTGAAAACTCCGCTTTCTTCCCTACTTGATTTGACCTTTCGGTCTCTTCTTTCTGTACTCTAAGCTTCGATTTTCGAATCTGCCTTCAGCCTCTTGGGGCTTTAGTAAAACTAATATCACAAATTCTAACTTATGTCAAGAGGATTTTTTCCTG
>CAYMEO010000115.1:0-5797 GCA_964389705.1 uncultured Spirochaetia bacterium | reverse complement strand
TATGGGACTAGACCCAATTAAAACAACTGAGGCAATTCGTAATAGTTACTTGAGGTATCTGGAAACTACATTTCCCATCCAGGATACCGAATTAGCAAAACAATTCAGGCAACAATTACGTGAACCAGATAGATTCGTAAAGGGACCGATTCTTGAGTCAACACCCCCTTTCCGTCTCGGAAAAAGCATTGGGGACTTGATTGAGAACAATATACTTTCTTCCAGATTTAAAGATTTGTGTAATGAGTATCTTCCACTAGACCGCCAGCTTTATGAGCATCAAGAGAAGGCAATATGTAAATTAGTTGCTGAAGGAAGGAACATTGTAGTTGCTACTGGAACAGGAAGCGGTAAGACAGAAGCTTTCTTGATTCCTATTATTAATTATCTTTTACAAGAAAGGGAAAAAGGAAATTTATGTCCGGGTGTCCGCGCGTTACTGCTTTATCCAATGAATGCGCTTGCAAATGACCAAATGAATCGTCTACGAAGAATTTTTAAATCTTTTCCTGATATAACTTTTGGTCGCTACACCGGTGAGACAAAAGAAACAAAGCGGGTTGCAGAAGATCACTTCAGTAAAAACTTTCCTGATGAGCCTCGTATTGAAAACGAGACACTTTCACGGGAAGAAATGCGCAATAATCCCCCGCATATTCTGCTTACAAACTATGCGATGTTAGAGTATCTGTTACTTAGACCAAAAGATTGTGAATTCTTTGATGGAGAGAAGGCAAAATACTGGCGTTTTTTGGTATTGGATGAGGCTCATACTTATGACGGTGCTAAGGGTATTGAAGCAGCGATGCTTATTCGTAGGCTTAAGGATAGGGTAGTGAAAAGTCAACCGGGAAAGCTTCAGTGCATTGCGACCAGTGCCACTTTGGGAAGAGGACGAGAGGATTTTCTGAGGGTTAGTCACTTTGCTACGCAACTCTTTGGTGAACGCTTTGAGTGGGTTGATGAAGATCCTGGAAAACAGGATGTTGTAGAAGCTTCTCGCGTTTCAAAGAGTGAAATGGGAAATATGTGGGGTAAACCTGATTCCGATCTTTATGAACTGTGGATAAAACAGCTTGAGGACCTCAACTCAAGTTCGATACGCAACCTTACAAAAATTGGGGTAGAGAAAGGAGTTCCACTAACGATTCTTCAAAATGCGGAGAATAAGGCGAGACAGATTGAATCTCTCGAAGAATCCATTAAACGTTTCCTCTTTGAAGTATTAAATGGGGATGCGAACCTTAGGTTACTTCAACAATTCCTTGAAGAAAGCCCAAAATTCTTATTCGAAGTATCAAAAGGTGTTTTTTCATCGCTAACCGATAGTGACGCTCAACAAGCACTAAAATCCTTAGTTGATTTGGCTGTCCAAGCTAAATCGGATGAAGAGAGTCAATCTTTGCTTCCTGCCCGCTATCATTTATTTGTACGAGCTCTGGAGGGAGCTTATATTTCACTTGCTCCCAAGAAGCAATTTTTTTTGGACCGGAGGGAAAGTATTGAACAAAATAACCACAAGTATCCTGTATTTGAAATAGCAACCTGTCGCCGATGTGGGCATATTTATTTAGTTGGAAAAACAAAAGAAGAGAATGAAAAGCTAGTTCTGAGACAAACAAAAGAAATTTCGGAAGAAAATCGTGAGGATGCTGAATTCTACCTTTTGTGGGGACAAGATTTGCCTCAATCCGTACAAGAAAACGAGGATGAGCTGATTGAATCTGACGATGAGGCTGCGGAAAGTAGCCAAGGGCTTTATATCCTTTGTAGTAGCTGTGGTGCTATAGAACAAGAAGGACTATTGACTCCTTTATGTTCTTGTAAAGATAGTAAGCAATATCAACAAATTCTACAAAGAATTTCTTCTAAAGACCGAAGAGTGAACCACTGCCCAGCTTGTGGAGCCAGAGGTCCAAATTTAGTAGGAAGATTCCTAACAGGTCAAGATGCTCCTGTAAGTGTTCTTACCACAGCACTATATCGGCAGATTCCACCTAAAAGGTCAAAGGAGAATAATGAGGACTTAGATAACTCGAATATTGGACGGCAGTTACTTATATTCTCCGACAGCCGACAGGACGCAGCGTTCTTTGCTTGCTATTTAGATCGAACCTATCAACAAATTCTTAGACGGTGTCTCATTCTTTACGCACTTAAGAAATATAGAGACGAGGCTATTGCGAATCGGTGGCGAATTCAAGACCTTGTAGAACCTATTCGCCGTGAGGCTGAACCGCTTCAAATCTTCCCTGATCGTCTGAGTCTCCAGGAACAGAAGAATGAAGTCTGGAAATGGCTTTTGTTGGAACTATTGGCTTATGATCGTCGAAATAGCCTTGAAGGGCTTGGTTTATTGGGGTTTGCTTTGCGGAAGCCGAAAAACTGGCAGTCACCACCACCATTACTCCAAAAACCGTGGGAACTTACCGATGAAGAAACTTGGACACTTTATCAGATTTTATTGGATAGTTTCCGTATTCAAGGGGCAATTGCTTTTCCTGATAATGTTTCTCCTAAGGATGATGATTTCTCCCCAAGAAACCACGAATTTTACTTTCGAGAAAATGGCTCTGCTCCTAAGAAACATATCTTTAGCTGGGCATCGCCTAGTAAAAACAGGTTAAATCGGCGGCTTGATTTCTTGCTGAAGCTATCTAAGCGTTTGCCTGAAACAGATGTCTCAATAGAAGATTGTAAACAAATTCTAATAAATATCTGGAGAGAGAGTCTCTTCAAATCAAGCTCATATTGGAAGGATTATTTTGTTGATTCACCTGTACAGGGTGAGGGTAGACCTTATCGTTTACGGTACAACTTCTGGGAACTTCGCCCTGGGACTATTGACCCTAGTATCCAATGGTATCAGTGTGACACTTGTGGCAATCTCTCTCTTCATAACCTAAGAGGAATTTGTCCAATCTATAGGTGTGAGGGCACTTTAAAGCTCTGTAATCCAGACGAGGTATTTAAGGACAACCATTATCGTCGGCTCTACCTTGAGCTTCAGCCCATGCGTTTAGTTGCCAAAGAACATACAGCCCAACTGACTAGTGAGGCAGCGGCTGATCTTCAGGATGATTTCATGAGAGGAGAAGTAAATGTACTTAGTTGTTCTACTACATTTGAATTGGGTGTGGATGTGGGTGAACTGGAAGCGGTTTTAATGCGAAATGTTCCACCATCCGCTGCAAATTACATTCAAAGAGCAGGACGAGCAGGACGTAGAACGGATTCCACGGCTTTTGCTCTAACGTTTGCTCAGCGTCGTTCTCATGATTTAACTCATTTCAATGAACCAAAGCGTATAGTTTCTGGAAAGATACGCTCTCCTTATTTTGAGATTTCTAATGAGAAGATTGTAAGAAGGCATATTCATGCTGTTGCTATCGCTCAATTTTGGTGGCAACATCAAGAGTTTTTTGGGGAACGTGGTAAGGTTAATAACTTCTTCTTTCCATATGAAACAGCAGGTCCAGAGAAATTTAGAGAATTTTTGAACCAACATCCTCAGACCCTTCAACATGCGTTACGACGTATCGTACCAGAATCACTCCAGCCTCGGCTTGGTATTGAGAGTTGGTTATGGCTTGAGGAGCTTATAGGCCAAGAGAATAGCCTATTAACCAAAGCATCATACGACGTGAGAAATGACATTAAAGAATTGGAGAAGGCATGCGAGGAATATGCTAAACAAAAAGAATTTATAAAGGCGAATAATATCCAGAGAGTGATTAACACGATTAAAGAGAGAGATATTATCGGATTTCTAGCCAACAAAAATATTTTACCTAAATATGGATTTCCAGTTGATGTAGTCGAGTTACAGATTCTACACCACGGAGAGGATTCAAAGAAACTAGAATTGGAACGCGACCTCCGAATAGCTATTTCTGAGTATGCACCAGGAAGTGAGGTGGTGGCAGGAGGCCGGTTGTGGACTAGCTATGGATTAAAGACAGTGCCGAAACGTGAGCGTGAAAAGCATGAGTTCGGATGGACAAGGTACTGGTACGCGATTTGTCAGAATTGCGAACGCTATCAAACTGTTTTATTCAAGGAGGAGAAGAATAATCCTTTAGAACTTTGTGTTGGCTGTGGTGTACCATTGGCTGAACGAAAATCTAAAAGAGGTCTCTTTCTAATGCCTGAATTCGGGTTTGTTACAAACAACAAGGAGCCAAAACGACCTAGTGAGGCTAGACCTGAAAGGACTTATACAACGCGAGTTTTTTTCTCTGGTGAGTCTTCTTCTGAGGAAGATTCATGTGAATTAACTTTAGGCACTGTTAAATTCGTTGCAGCTGCTGCTCGTGACGGAAAGATGGCTGTGCTTAACTGGGCTGGGTTTAAGATTTGTAATTTGTGTGGTTTTGGTCTGCGTTCCAATGAGAAAGTACCTAATTCCCATAAGACCCCTTTGGGTAAGGATTGTAGAGGGACTCTTACCTCCACGGATCTTGGTCACGAGTTTAGAAGTGATATACTCGATCTTAAAATTAAAGGTTATTCAAATCCAGATAGAACCTTTTGGTTATCGCTTCTTTATGCACTTCTTGAAGGTGCAAGCGAATCACTTGAAGTAAGCCGAGATGATCTAGATGGCTGTCTTTATCCTTATGCAGGAGACCCTACAAAACCCGCGATTATTTTATTTGATGATGTTCCAGGAGGTGCTGGTCATGTTAAATGCCTTGCAAGTCCATATATGCTAAAGCGTCTTCTTGAAAAAACAAAGGATAAAGTTCAAGGTAATTGTGGTTGCGGTGAGGAAACAAGTTGTTATAGTTGCCTGCGTAATTATCGTAATCAGTTTTGCCATGACGAGTTAAAAAGGGGAATGATTAAAGAGTTCTTAGAAGGATTATTATAGGTTGTCTTCTAAATAATTTGTTTAATCCTAAAATTATCAGCTCATAAACTTTTGAAATCCCACTAGGGGCGAACTTAAATTGAGAATCACGATGTGTGTTAAACAGGTTCCGGAGGTGAGTGAAATAAGATTTAATCCTGAGACTAAAACCATAGTGAGAGGGGGTGTTCCCTGCGCTGTAAATCCATTTGACAGGCGCGCCGTGACTGAGGCTGTAAGGATTAAAGAAGAATTTGACGGAGTGGTAACCGTAATGACAATGGAACCACATCAAGCAAGAGAAGCACTCGTCGAGTGTCTTGCCATGGGAGTGGATAAATGAGTGCATATCTGTAGACAGCGCATTTGCAGGCGTGGATACACTGGCAACGGCCCGTGCCCTTGCTGATCTAAATTTATGGAGGAATTTGACATAATTCTCTGCGGTGATTGAGAATATAACCCCGTAAATCCCGGATGGATTAGAAAAGGGGTGTTAAGCATTCACAGAGATGTGGATACATCTGTCCTTGAGGTCTCAATAGGGGCAACAAGACAAGAAAGGTAGTAGATACTAGGCGGCTTCCGCCTCAATACCAGCTGCGGCTAACAAGGAAAGACTATAGCCCCAAGGCTCTGTATTGCTGTTGGGATGGGGAGCGTTAAGCGCCTAATGAATCGGGATTCAGAATCCAATTAGTTTTGGTTATAAAACGAAAATATCGCAGGGTTGATTAAAAGGGCTAAAGAGAGAATAAAAAATAAGAGATAAGGCTACTCTAGAACAAAATCTAATATTATTTCTAAACTATATTAATATAAAATTTGAGCAAATTTATTTATTATCTTAATTATTAATTCTAATTACCTATAATTATTGTAATTTTTCTTCAGATTGAGCGGCGATGGATATATGTTGAGCCCCTGCATCCTTTGCCATAGATA
>CAYMEO010000114.1:0-5950 GCA_964389705.1 uncultured Spirochaetia bacterium | reverse complement strand
GCACTCGTAATGCGCAGGTCAAGGGTTCAAATCCCTTCGTCGGCTCCAATGATTTCAATAACTTACGACACACTCTCATATCTCAGCTTTTCCCTGTCATTGGATTTGTCAGTAACTCGTTTCTTTGGCCATTGCCACTCCTTTTTTACCAAGGGCTTTACGCTTGATCGTGCCTCTATATCTATACTTTCCTGTGAATCGTCCCTTAGGAATAAGCTTCTCATAATTATTTATCCCCTTCAGTTTATTTATATGTGCTTTACCCCTCATGGATTTCCCTTTTACTCCCTGTTTAATCTCTCTTGCCTTTCCTAATCATCTCTGCCCACTTAGGATTAGATAGAATTTCAAGGGTCTCTTAAGGGGGAGCCGCCTCGATGAAGGAGTTGTTTTTTTTGTAACCCCTTCAATGCCTTTTGCATTTATGATAGTAGAAGCAAATAAAAAAGGGGGATAGAACATGGTAGAAAAAAACCAATACCAAATAACACCAGATGAATTAAAGCAAAGACTCAATAGCGGGTCTGTTTTTATTCTGGATGTAAGAAATCAAGAAGAGTTTTCGAGATGGCATATTGAGGGTAAAAACAGGCCTGAAATTTTAAATGTTCCCTATTTTGAGTTTCTTGAGAATGAGGAAGAGAGCGCTAAAAAAGTGCCAAAGGATAAGCCAATTATTGTAGTATGCGCGAAGGGAGAGTCTGCTAATTGGGTTACAAATATCCTACGCCCCCGGGGTTATGAGGCTCTAAGCCTTAAAGGTGGAATGTTAGGCTGGGGGAGTTTTTATGATATACATGAACTGCCTGAAAGTCTTGGTGATGTAGTAAGGATTTATCAACTCGAGCGCACAGCACGTGGTTGTCTTCACTACATTGTAGCCTATGGGGATAGGGCAGTGGTTATTGACCCACCTCGTCACATTGAGCAAGTACTTGAGTTTACCGGAAAAATGAATTTAAGGATAACCCATATTTTCGACACACACGCCCATGCAGACCACATAAGCGGGGGAGTTACTTTATCTAAAAAGACAGGTGTGCCTTACTACCTGCATCCCTACGACGGGATTCATCCAATTGATGTTCTTCCTGCGAGGATTTACTACGAACCACTTTGGGACGGAATGAAGTTTAAACTGGGAGAAGCGACGCTTAATGTTATCCATATTCCTGGACACACACTTGGAAATCTTGCTTATCTGATTGAGGGAAAGCAAAGGTATCTGTTTTCGGGAGACAGCATATTTATAAACTCTATTTCTCGTCCCGACTTAGGTGGAAGAGCGGATACATGGGCTCCTCTTCACTATAGAAGCCTGTTTGAGAAACTGCTTAAACTCCCTGATGACATTAATGTTCTGCCGGGTCATTTTAGTACATTCAGTGAAGCAAGAGAGGATGGAGTGTTTATCGCTACTTTGGGTGAGCTCAAAAGGAAAAATCCCGATCTTTTCCCACGCTCAGAGAAGGAATTCGTTGATTACATACTTTCGAGTCTACCTGTTTTTCCACCCCAGTATTTAGATATAAAAAGGGTGAATGCAGGGCTAATTGAAGTAGAAGAAGAAAAGGAAAATGAGTTCGAATTGGGAAAGAATGTATGTGCTCTAGCACGTGCTTATCAGTCTTAGAAAAATTTTTAAGGAGGTGACATAACATGGCTGTGGAATACCAAAAGGAGCTTAATGTAAAAGGGGCAAAATGCCCGCTTCCCGTGATTAAGGCAAAGCAGGAGGTTGGTAACCTTTCTATAGGTGAGGTGCTTAAAGTAATAGCAACTGACCCTGGCTCGGTCAATGATTTTAAGGGCTGGGCTCAGGTTGCAAAAAACATTGAGCTTGTCGGTCAGGAGGTGGGAAGGGATGCAGATGGAAAAGATGTCTACATCCACTATGTTAAAAGAAAGTCATAAAAAGGTGGTGATAGAAATGGATATGAAGAATTTAAGGGCAATTGAAACTGAACAAAAAGTACCCTCACTCGAAGATCGTATCGAAGCTCTGGAGCGTGAAGTTGCCGAGATAAAAGAGGAGTTACCCAAAAATCGAGTAACTATGGTTGTTTTTTCAGGAGAACTTGACCGAGTGCTGGCTGCCTTTGTCATAGCTACAGGGGCCGCTGCACTAGGGATGGAAGTTTCTATGTTCTTTACTTTTTGGGGACTCTCTACCTTAAAGCGCAGATCCGAACTCAAAGGGAAAAATATTTTCGAAAAACTTTTGGCTTTAATGACACCGTCTGGTACAAAGGAGATGCCGCTTTCACAGCTAAACTTCTTTGGAGTAGGAGCAAAGCTCCTTAGGTTTATGATGAATCAAAAAGATGTAGCAACGCTTGAAGAGCTTATAGAGATGGCACGGGAGATGGGTGTTAGAATGATTGCATGCCAGATGTCAATGGATGTAATGGGAATTAGAAAAGAGGAGCTTATAGATGGAATTGAAGTAGGCGGTGCCGCTACATATCTAGGGGATGCAGTAAAGTCAAAGGTGACCCTGTTTATTTAAAGGAGGTTGTACCTATGGGTGTTCGTGAACTGGGGCTTGGTAGACCTACTGAGTTAAGTAGATTAAGCCTATATTGGGTAAAGGCACCGGTATGGCTTAAGTGGGGTGCTGTAATCGGGCTGGTACAAGTATTTGCAATTGCTACCTATGGACCACTAGGAGTCTCGACGGCCTACCCACAGTTTGTCGGCTTCGTATTAGACAAGATATTTCCCGGCTTTGCGGAACATCAGCTTTACCTTCGCGAGATTGGGGCAAAGATAGGCTGGGAAGTAATGCTTGTCTTTGGACTTTTCATAGGAGCATTGCTTTCGCATGGACTGAACCGACTGAGTATCTCCTCTAATCAAAAACTAGATGTAGCGCCGGTTTGCGTAGTGGGTTTTGAAGGGAGTCGGTTAAGGCGCTACGCACGGGCATTCGTTGGTGGCTTTCTCTTTATCTTTGGAGCTAGATTAGCCGGAGGTTGTACAACTGGCCATATGCTAAGCGGGCTCACTCAGATGGCTATTAGCGGACTGGTTTTTAGCGCTTCTGCCTTTGGGTCAGGAACTCTAGTTGCTTGGTTTTTTTTCCGTGAGCCTAAGAAATAATAAATAGGAGGGAAATCCTATGATGACACTTATTTTAGGTCTGATAACAGGAATTGTATTTGGATTCGCACTACATCGAGCCGGCTTTAGTAGGTGTAATATTGTGCATCGCGGTCTATGGCTGAAAGATCTTACGATGCTCAAGGTTATGCTCACAGCAATCATCGTGGGCACCATCGGAACACATATACTTTGGGCATTGGCACCGGAGGTAGCACACTTCAAAGTCAAACCCCTATACTTGTGGGGTGTAACATTAGGGGGTCTAATCTTTGGAATTGGTATAGCGCTTGGAGGGTATTGTCCGGGTACAGCGGTTGTAGGTTTGGGGTCAGGCATTGGCGAGGGTGTTTTGGCTGTATTAGGCGGCTTGGTCGGAGCGCTTGTTTTTATCTTTGCCTATCCCTTATTTAAGCCGATTTTCATCGAGACATCGAATTTCGGCAAGCTCACGATTCCCTCGATATTGGGCTCGCCAGTGCTATCAACAGCCCTAATCTGGGCAGTCCTGCTTACTACAGTGCTCTGGTGGTTAACACGAATTGAACGGCGAGAAGAGGCGTACACGTCAGAGGGCTCAGTAGAAGCACAGCAAATCAAAAAAGAAGCCTTAAATAAGGGCTTAAAAATCTAACCTAAAATTTAATCTTATGTCTAACCGTGAAATAACACTCGGGCTAAGAGAAAACCTTGGTCAATTTTCTCTTTTGGTACTTATTAACGCCTTTGTTGGGGCAATGGTAGGACTAGAGCGAACTATAGTTCCTTTAATTGCCGAGAAGGATTTTGGACTCGTATCTAAAAGCCTTACCCTCTCATTCATAGTGAGCTTTGGTATTGTTAAGGCCTTGAGCAATCTTTTCGCCGGGCGATTTTCCGATTACTTAGGGCGAAAAAAGGTTCTTTTAGTAGGCTGGATTATAGGACTTCCCGTACCTTTCCTCATAATGTTGGCTCCTGGATGGAATTGGATTATCTTTGCAAATATTTTACTCGGTATAAATCAAGGGCTTTGCTGGTCAACGACGGTCATAATGAAGATTGATCTTGCAGGACCTCACCAAAGAGGGCTTGCAATGGGACTAAACGAGTTTGCCGGGTATATTGCTGTGTCTCTTTCTGCTTTAGCAACCGGATACATTGCTGCTTTATACGCTTTACGTCCCCAACCTTTTTACCTCGGTATAGCCTTTGCTCTGTTGGGTTTTATTCTTTCTGCTTTTTTTATTAAAGAAACCCAAGGTCATGCCCAGCACGAGGCAAGAAACTTTGGGCTAAAGTTTGTTGAAAATAGTATTGCTGATGAAATTCCAGTTTATAAACAAAGAAAGGAGATATCATTTAAAGAAATCTTCTTCGTCACGAGTTGGAAGAACAAGGTTCTATTCAGTATAAGTCAGGCTGGTTTGGTAAACAATCTCAACGACGGTATGGCATGGGGACTTTTTCCTTTGTTCTTTGTCTCCACCGGATTGGGTGTCAGTAGGATCGGAATAATTTCAGCTGCTTATCCAGCTACATGGGGGATTCTACAGCTTTGGACAGGGGCCCTTAGCGATAAATTAGGTAGAAAGTGGATGATTGCGGTGGGAATGTGGGTTCAAGCTCTAGGAATATTTGTAGTACTACTGACCAGAAGCTTTGGAGCTTGGATAACAGGCTCGGTTCTCTTGGGTTTAGGAACAGCCCTTGTTTATCCTACCCTACTTGCAGCGGTAAGTGATGTAGTTCACCCTGAGTTAAGAGCATCATCAGTGGGGGTTTATCGGTTTTGGAGGGATATGGGATATGCTTTCGGGGCGCTTCTCTCTGGAATAATTGCAGATAGATTTGGTATTTCGTGGGCAATTGGTACTATAGGCGCTTTAACATTTATTTCCGGAGTAGAAGTAGCAAAATTTATGCGTGAAACTCTAATTTATAGAGGTAAAAAGTTCAGAGTTGAATAAATATGTGTGATGATTAACGAGAGGGGGTTTTAATATGGGTCAAATCGTTCTCTCTTTGGCCTTTGGCAGTCTTATCGGCTTCCTATTGGGACTCTTAGGCGGTGGTGGCTCGATTCTTACAGTTCCTATTCTTGTTTATGTGATTGGTGAGGATGTTCACTCTGCTATAGGGACATCACTTGCTATTGTCGGCGCAAGTGCTCTATTAGGTGTACTGGCGCATAGCCGTAGAGGAAACGTGCGAATCAAAAGTGGTCTTGTCTTTGGATTTGTATCTATGGTTGGTGCAATTCCCGGTGTTTGGTTGAATCATCTTATTGCCGGCAAAGTTATCCTTTTTTTCTTTGGTTTGCTTATGATAGTGATGGGTCTAGGTATGTTAAGGAAGGGTAATACCAGTCAATCTAGCGGACTAAGTACGCTGTGCGGGGTTTACACACAAAAGGGTTGGCTTGGTTTTATATCTATTGGTTTTGTGGTGGGACTCTTGACGGGCTTTTTTGGAATAGGTGGTGGATTTCTGATTGTACCGGCTCTTGTACTTACGGGGAATTTCCCGGCTCATTCGGCTATAGGAACCTCACTCCTTGTCATTACTATGGCATCAGTCTCAGGTTTCTTGGGACATCTTAGCTTCGGTGTTATAGATTCTAGGATTATGGGGCTCTTTGTCCTTGGTGGTATGATTGGTGTTTTCTCTGGCACGGCACTAGCCGGCCGGATGCCTGAACATAAGCTGGCAAAAATGTTTGGTTGGTTTATCATCATTTTGGGTCTATATTTGATTTATAAGAACCATAATCTCTTGGATATATAGAATAATTGTATGAAAACTATGTGTAAGAAAAAAGGGAAAGGAAGCGGAGTCTGGATTTAACACAGATTTCTAATCCTGCTCT
>CAYMEO010000113.1:2895-6299 GCA_964389705.1 uncultured Spirochaetia bacterium | reverse complement strand
CCTTCTACGATGCGCTGGAGACGAACGACAGCGCGGTGAAAGTGCTCGGTGAGCCGACGCTGCGAAAGATTGCTCAGGAACTTGTGCAGACTGTCCGAGCGAATGTTTCGATTGACTGGACGGTGCGTGAAAACGTTCGCGCCAACCTGCGGCGCTTGGTCAAGCGCATCCTGCGCAAATACGGCTACCCGCCCGATAAGCAGGAGAAGGCAACGCAGACGGTACTGGAGCAGGCGGGGGTGCTCTCGGAGCTTTGGGCATCAGCATGATATGGGCGCTTAACAACTGGTTAGAGCGGACGGCGATGTGCCTTCTGCCGAGATTCGCCGCTGAAGGGATCAGTTGTTCACTTGCCGGTCCGACGATCTTGACGAATTCTCTGTGGACTTAACCCGAATCAATTAACCGTTGACTTTCGAAAAAAAATGGTGTTTATTTCCCTTATACACACCTGTGAGGTGCTGTTGAAGCATGTATACATGCGGCCCGCCAGCTTACACCTGGCCAAAGCTATGACTGGTAAAGCGTATCCGAAGAAGGGGGGATCAATGCGATCTCGTGTAATGACCATGACAGCGGTCTTCACCATTGTGATGGCCGTCATAGCGTTGGCTCAGAAGCAGCAGGGTGTCCCGGTTGCAGCAGTACCGCTGGTGCGGAATTGGGTGAAATATAGCGATCCAACCGAGGGCGCTTTCACTATTGACATGCCGCAAGGCTGGAAGGTGTCCGGACGCACGGACAGGCTTAACGCGCTACAATACCGTTCTTGGGCTAAAGCAGTATCGCCCGATGGAATGACCATTCTCGTCATCAACGATCCCACCGAATGGAGCTATGTTGTACCAACGCCACTGCTCGCCGCCTCGGGCTTTCACGAAGGCAGCCTCTATAGTGGTGGCGGTGGCACTGTTTATAGGGTCGCCCGATATCAGACCGGCGAGCAATTTGCCGTTACTTGGGGGCAGCGCAGGCTCAGTGAGTTATGTCAAGCAATCAAGGTCATGGGGCACTATCCTCGGCTTGAAATTGGTCGACAAATCAACCCATATTCACAGGCGTTCGGTATTTTTCATGATGTCGGAGAGGCACACTTTACCTGTGAGAAAAATAGTATAGCAATGACCGCTGATGTCCTTGCCAGTGTAGTTTCGATCAGAGGCTCGTATGGTGCTATCTGGTATGCCGAGACCATCCAGGCATTTTATGCCCCGACACAGGTTGCCGGTATTGCGGCTGGCTTGTTGGCGCACATGATCGCCTCGACACAGATAAACCTAAATTGGCTCGCACGCAACTCCGAGAACGCTGTCGCTGTGTCACGGGCTGCAACAGCCGAAAATAAGGCAATTTCTGACTCGATCATGCGCTCCTGGGAGGCCCGAGGCGCCGTTATTGATCGGGTGATGCAGGAAGACTCTCGGAGGCGGCTCGGTATTGACATTTACACGGACTCCGCGACGGGTACCAGATACACGGTTGCCAATAATCACCGCTACTATTGGGTCGATGCCCGTGGTACTGTGCTCGGCACCGACACAGATACGCCGCCGGGTGCTGATTTTCACCGTCTGAGTAGGGTGCCCCCACAGTGACACTACAATATTTCGCGGAGAGTGGCAGATATCATGAGTGAGCTATCGGGTGCGTTACACGTCAAGGATGCGATGGTAGGTGGCGCCCTGCAATCACCGGCCCACACGCGCAACAGCTATGCGCTTGATGCAATCATGCCGTTCTATAATGACTCCTGCCCCTTTCCACACCAGAGATAATCGGGCTACAAGTAGTTCGCAATGACAAGGGTCATGTCACTTAAACATGCGGAAAAGGGTACTGACAAAGAATCAGGCAGTTACCATTGCCTACCAGCACCACCTGGATAAACACCTCTCCCAGTTCGCCGCCGAGAGGAAGAAAGGCGGCGAGTTCTACACACCACGCTGCATCGTTTGGCTTCAGGTTGAGATGGTCGAGCCCTACGAATGGCTGGTTGACCCCTGTTGCGGTTCTTCGGGCACATTTGTTCAGTCGGTTGAGTTTATATGAGCCCATGCCATTTTTCCCGTCGGTATAGCCAAGGACGACATCTTGTCAGAATGGGTCAATGTACAAGACGGGGATCAACACCGCGCTTTTTCCCAACCAGATCAGGGATCTTATCAACCTTACTCTATTTAGGTATCTTTTATATAACTCAAGTGAGATGATATAAAAATGGTTTATTACTCCACGAGTCCTTAAAAGGGAATTATGCCGGCACTGGTAATAATCAGTATATTTACATCTTTTCTGACCGTATTTTTATTGAACTTTCGAAAGGCAATTGCATATTACGATGATGAGCCACCGGTTATAGAGAATTTGCAAGGAAATCCACCATTGGTCTCTATCATTGTCCCTATGCGTAACGAAGAGAAGAACGCAAGGCGCTGTATCGAGAGCTTAATTTCCCAATGTTATCCAAATCTTGAGATTATAGCTGTAGATGATAGATCAAGGGATAACACCCTTAATATACTTAAGGAACTCGCCTCCAGATACAATAATTTACGGGTCATAGAAGGTAATCCTGTTCCTAAGGGTTGGGTCGGGAAAAACTATGCCCTCTGGCAGGGGGTAAAGCAGTCAAAAGGGGATTGGCTTCTCTTTATTGATGCGGATACCGTCTCTGAACCTTACATGCTTACTTCAGTTATGAGGTATGTTGATGAAAACAATATAGATATGCTGTCTATCTCTCCTTTTCAGATCCTAGAGACATTCTGGGAGCGGGTAATCCAACCCGTTGTTCTTTCTTCCATCTACTATACCTTCCCCTATGGACGGGTTAATGATCCAAGGAGCAAAATAGCGGCAGCAAATGGTCAGTTTATATTGATAAGGAGATCCGTTTACGAGGCTATCGGCGGACACCCGGCAGTAAAGAACAGCATTGTTGAGGATGTTGCCCTGGCAAATCTCGTAAAGGGCCTTGGCTACCGACTCCATTTTGTGAAGGGAAGGCGGCTCATAAAAACTAGGATGTATACAAACTTCAGTGAGATATGGGAAGGCTGGACAAAAAACCTTTTCTTTGAACTTGGAAGGAAATGGAGCCAGGTTATATTTTCCTTATTTATACTACTTGCCTGTGGATTTATTGCACCTGTCCTTTTTACCTGGTCTTTTGTCAATGTACTCTTTCTAGGATCACGTACACTTCACTCCCTTCTGATCCTAGCTGAGAGTGGCTTTCTTCTGGCTTTGATTATATATAATTCCTGGTGGCAGGCTCTAAAATTATTTGCTATTCCCCGCTACTACTCTTTTACTGTCCCAATGGGGATACTTATTTACATAGCTCTTATAGTCTCTTCCACGTATAAGGTTGTAAGTGGTAAAGGGGTTATATGGAAGGCGAG
>CAYMEO010000113.1:0-2795 GCA_964389705.1 uncultured Spirochaetia bacterium | reverse complement strand
ATACCTATGCCCATTGCTTGGCTTAAATCCAGTCGGGGGCTCTGCACATAGGAGGAGAGTATCATGAAAAATGATATAGGGAGAACTGCTTCGATCTGGGTGATGACTGAGGAGGTACCACCTCAGCCATTACTTGTTGGAGATACACATGCAGATGTCTGCATAGTGGGTGCGGGCATTTCAGGAATGACAACTGCCTATCTGCTTGGGCGTGAGGGTAAATCCGTAGTTGTACTTAATGATGGATTTATTGGAAGCGGTCAAACTGAACGCACAACGGCGCATCTTTCTAATGAGATTGATGATACATATTCTGAGATTGAAAGGCTCCATGGAAGGGAGGCTGCGCATCTCGTTGCCCAGAGTCACACAGCTGCAATTGACCGTATAGAGGCTATTGTTTCTGAAGAGAGAATAGACTGCGGCTTTGAGCGGATTGATGGATACTTATTTGTCCCATCAGGCGATTCAACAGATGTACTCGACCGCGAATTGGAGGCGGCACAAAACGCGGGACTCGTGGGTGTAGAACTCATCCAGCGCGCACCGATTGATTCATTTGATACAGGTCCGTGCCTGAGGTTTCCGAGGCAGGGTCAATTCCATCCACTAAAATATCTCTCAGGACTTGCCAGGGCGATTAGACGCGACGGCGGACGGATTTTTATAGGAGCCCGCGTGGAGAAGATAAAAGGTGGCTCAGGTGCCTATGTTAAGACGAGCAGAGGCAATATCGTTAATGCCGACACTATTGTTGTAGCCACTAACACTCCAATAAATGATCTTTTTACAATTTATACAAAACAAGTCCGTTACATGACCTATGCTATCGGGGCGTGTGTGCCGCGCGGCTCCATTACAAAAGCACTTTACTGGGATACATCAGACCCATATCACTATATTCGGCTTCAGGGCATAAGGTCTGTAAGAATGGCGGATGAAAAAAACAACAAATCATCAGGCCATGACATATTGATTGTTGGGGGTGAAGACCACAGAATAGGACAGAGAAGTGATGCCGATGAGCGCTATAAGAGGCTTGGGAGATGGACACTAGAGCGTTTTCCCATGATTGAGAGGATAGGGTTTAGGTGGTCTGGGCAGGTTATAGAAACAATTGATGGGCTTGCTTTTATAGGGCATAATCCGGGAGATGAGTCTAACGTCTATATCGCAACAGGGGGTTCAGGGATGGGCATAACATACGGCACGATTGCGGGGATTCTCTTGACTGACTTGATCCTTGGACGTGAGAATCCTTGGGCGACGCTTTATGACCCATCTAGAAAGACGCCTCGGACTACAAGGAGATTTGCCGGAGAGGACCTCAGTACACAGGTTGAATAAAGGGCGGTAAGGATGTGTTGTGCCCCGGAATTCCAATGAGAAAACGCCCAGGGTTTCAAACCTGCCTTTATGCTTTTTAAAAAGACAAATGGCCCTTACTCCTTAAATAGAGCTTCTTGTAAAGATTGGCTCAATAGGGTATAAATCTAAAATACTCTTCGATCTTGGGAGGGTAAAAAGATGAATATGAATATAAGTAAAGTCTCCTTTATATCAATATTGGTATTGGCCGCCTTTACTGCTACTAGCCTCTCAAAAGAGAGGGATATTAAAAACGCCTCTGCCCTTGGATTCAATTTCGGGATTTCAAAGAAACAGGCGCTCGAGATTATAAGATCCCAGAATAAAAGGGTCTTAGAAGACACTGTTGACTCTAAAAATATTAGAACAATCGTTGTAGAAGGGGCATTTATAGACCTTCCGGCAGATATTGCTCATTCAGATGTAAAGACAAAACTAGAATTCTATGATAATGAACTTATGGCATCCTCACTCGTTTTTAAATCAGGAGACCCATCGGAGCAGGCAAGATTAAAAGACGAACTTTCTAGATTTCTAATTGGCCTCTATGGAGAGCCTAGGGAAAAGGAGGAGATGTTTCATCTTACTGCATGGACCTGGCACATGCCCGATATGGCAGTGGTTCTCAGCGTGAACCCGAAGAGCAACATAACAAGGGTCGAGTATACATATAAGCCAATTAACGAGACTAGGAAAGACGAAGAGTATAAAGAGGAGCTAAGGGGTGAACGGCGCGATCCTGCCAAACAGATGTTTATAGATGGGGACTATAGCAGACCCACAGAGTATCAACCATGACCTCTGTTTAATCAATATCTGGTGCATTGCCTTATTTCATCTAGGTTTGAGTCGTCGCCTTTTAGGAATCCATAGGCATGCGACCATTCATGTTTGAGTAGTGGTAGGATTCCCTCTCTATTGAAGGCCCTGTACGTAACTATTATTAGGTTATTATCCATATCGTATTCCCCATTGCATCTGCCCCCGTGGTATTTACATTCAAATGTTCCATCTACAACCGATATTAAATATGCCCTTGCCCTCATGCCGTTATCTGTTATGCCCATGCATCTGCTGAATTCCATAAATTGGGTATCCACATTGCTTATGATCTTTTCCTTTTTATCCGATAAGTGAGGACTGATACTTATCCTAAAGCCATACGCGGGGGTGATTGATTCTTCGAGTTTTTTTAGGCCCCCTTTGTCCACCCTTTGCGGGGAGATTACGGTAGATACGCTACGCACATTGGCGCATGAGATGAGTGCTGGGATGAGGAGAATTAACGTTTTCTTCATTTGGTATCTCTCCATCATAAAATCTTTTTGAGGGTTGTTTGGGCGTCCATCCCGTTTTAGGCGAAATTATAACTTAGTTTTGGCCTGTTTTTTATTGGAATCCCGTTTGTATTAAGTATCTGTAAGTGT
>CAYMEO010000112.1:0-6345 GCA_964389705.1 uncultured Spirochaetia bacterium | reverse complement strand
GGGAATTTACAAAGAGTAAAAAAAACTATATAATGCTAATCTCAAGGTGAGTATTAAGACTCTTACCTTAACGCTGCTTGCATCCATTCTATTTATTCCCTCTTTGCAGCCTCCAATGGCTGCGCAGGGAAAAGACGAAAGGCTCTTTCAAGAGGCCCTTAACCTCTACAAAAGCCTTCAAACGAATCCTACGCAGATAACCAACTATGAAATCTGGGATACTATCGCGCAGGCGTTTTACAGTATATATAGAACCTATCCATTGAGCCCCAAGGCCCCCACTTCGCTGTTTCTTTCAGGAAAGATGTACGAAGAGATGGGTATAAGGTTCAATTCAAGAGAAAACCTTGAGAAATCTATAGAACTCAGCAGGGAGCTTGTAAGGGTTTTTCCAGATAGTAACCTTGCCGATGATGCACAGATCAGAATTGCAAGAATCATCGAAGGCTGGGATAAGTCTCAGGCTTACTTAGAATATGAAAAGGTTGTTAGGAACTTCCCAAACGGTGATATGGTTGATGCGGCTAAATCTAAATTAAATGAGCTTGCATCATACAAACCATCTGAAAATAGAATCATAGAGAGCATAACTGAGGCTAAAACCCAAAACAACCCAAATGGACTTGCTTCCATAAGCCAAATTGGGCATTGGTCAACAGATACATACACAAGGGTTGTAATCAATGTTAATAGGGAAACCCTTTTTGAGCCACATTTCTTAAAAGCAGGTATGGTAGAGGGAATGCCACCTAGGCTCTATGTGGACATAAAGGGCGCCACTGTTGATCGCAATCTCGAGATGCCGCCGATCGAGAAGGGGTTGCTTGAGGATATAAGGCTCGCTAGAAATAAACCCGATACCGTAAGAGTCGTTCTCTACATAAGGAACTTCAATGATTACAAGGTATTTTCTCTCCACAATCCATTTAGGATCGTAATGGACATATATGGCAGTGAGAAAAACAATGTCACTTCAAGACCGAAAGGTTCTGAGGAGGACAAAACACTGGCGGGTCTTCCAAAGCTGGAAGGCAAGGATATCTCAACTCTAAGGGGAGCACTAGGACTCAAGGTTAGAACCGTGGTAATAGACCCCGGCCACGGGGGACACGACCCAGGAGCCATAGGACCAACCGGACTTAAAGAAAAGGACGTTACACTTGCAATTGCCAAGGCACTGAAGAACAAATTAGAGCAATTTGGAAGAGAGTTCGGTATTTCGCGTGTCATTCTTACTAGAGAAGACGACAGATTTATACCACTTGAAGAGAGAACCGGTATAGCAAAAAGGGAACATGCTGATCTTTTTATATCAATCCACTGTAATGCAGCTAAAGACAGTGATGCACACGGTATTGAGACCTATATACTGAGCTTCACCAACGACCCCGAAGCACTTGCTGTAGCTGCTCGTGAAAACGTCAGCACAACAAAGGGAATTAGTGATCTAAGAGATATAATAAAAAAATACCTTCTTAATTCGAAGATTGATGAATCAAAACGCCTAGCTGCCTATGTCCAGACCTCGATTACAACTAACCTCTCTAGGAAATATCAGACCGTAATAGATAAGGGAGTGAAGAAGGCACCATTTATAGTCCTCATTGGTGCCGATATACCTAGCATTCTAGTAGAAACATCGTTTATAACCAACCCACGCGAGGAAGAGAAACTGAGGGATCAGAAGTATATAAATGAAGTTGCAGATGGAATATTAAGAGGCATAAAGAGCTACTCTACAGAAGTAGAAACTGCATCTATAGAAAGATAAAAACCTTAGTTTTTGTGTATAAAATTCTTTTGAACCAAATAGTCACTGATGGCCATACTCTGAATTCCTTTTATATACGACTTGTTAACAGAGAATCATCTCATATGCTCGCTACGCCCAGATAGCAAAAAATTGGTACATATAGTATAAAATGTTAGTAAGATGCCATGAATAAAAATAGAGAGATCGCGGAGATTTTTGATAAGATTGCAGACATACTGGACATTCTTAATGAAAATCCATTCAGAGCCAGAGCATATAGAAATGCAGGAGCAAATATAAGAGAACTGGATGAAGATATTGAGGATTTAGCAGAGCGAGGCGAGCTTACTGAAATCCCCCGGGTTGGATCCGACCTTGCAGAGAAGATCAATGAATTTATATCTACGGGAAAAGTGGAGTATTACGAGAACCTAAGAAAAAAGGTTCCTGAGGAACTTACAGAGCTTTTGGAGATTCAAGGATTGGGACCAAAGACACTGAGCAAATTAAATAAGGAACTCGGTGTCAAAAATCTGGAAGACCTCGAAAGAGCACTGAAAGAGGATAAAATTCTGAATCTCCGTGGAATGGGAAGGAAAAAGGTTGAAGATATAAAACGTGGGATTGAACTTTTTAAAAGGAGCCGAGAAAGAATGCCCCTTGGAATTGCTCTTCCATTGGCTGAGGAGATAGTCCGTGAAATTGGTAAGATCCCTGGCGCAAAGGGAACCACATTAGCAGGTTCGGTAAGGCGTATGAGAGAGACCGTAGGAGATATTGACATCCTCACAATGGCTAGAGATGGAAGGCAATTGGTAGAGGCATTTACAAGACTTCCATTTGTGAAAGAGGTCCTTGCCAAAGGAGATACAAAAGGGAGTGTAGTTCTCGAAAATGGGATTCAGGTTGACCTCCGAGTGACAGAGCCTGAATCATACGGGGCAGCACTTCTATATTTTATAGGTTCAAAGGCACATAATATAAAGTTGAGAACAATTGCCATGGATAGAGGTCTTAAAATAAACGAGTATGGGGTGTTTCGAGGTGATAAAAAGATAGCTGGAGAAACTGAGGAAGAAATCTATAAAACTTTGGGTCTACAATGGATTCCCCCGGAGATTAGGGAAGACAAAGGTGAGATTGAAGCCGCACAAGATGGAAAGCTGCCATATCTTGTGGAGCTTGAAGATATTAACGGAGACCTGCATATGCACTCTAAATGGAGTGACGGCAAAGCGACTGTCGAGGAGATGGCACTGAAGGCAAAGGAGTTGGGTTACGAATACATTGCCATGACAGACCACTCACCTTCTTCAACAATTGCAGGTGGGCTTTCAACCCAAAGGCTCTATGAAAAGAAAAAAGAGGTCGCAGCACTAAACAAAAAATTAAAAGGGATTAAAATTCTCATGGGTTCGGAAGTAGATATAAAAAGCGATGGCTCTCTTGATTATCCCGACGAGGTTCTAAGGGATTTAGATATTGTGGTTGTATCAGTGCACAGTGGATTTAAGATGGATGGAGAATCAATGACAAGACGAATAGTCAAAGCCCTACAAAACCCATTTGTTCACATCCTAGCTCACCCTACGGGAAGACTTATTGGAAGACGCGAGGGCTATGAAGTAGATATGGATGAGATTTTTAAGACTGCAAAGAAATACGGGAAGGCCATTGAGATTAACTCCCATTATCTGAGACTAGATTTAAACGACATCAACGTCAGAAAGGCAGTCAATATGGGAGTTAAAATAGTAATATCTACTGATTCTCATGCCCGGGATCAACTCAACATGATGAGGCTCGGTGTCGCTACTGCAAGAAGGGGCTGGGCAGAAAAGAAGGATATTTTAAATACAATGGGGCTTAATGAGATTTCTAAGTGGTTGAATGAGTTTGGGAATAAAGTAGTTTAATTTATTGATCTAAATACGTAGATGTATATTACGAGGTGCCTCCATCACAAAAGTGGCAGCAATTCATAAATGAACAAGATGCAAATCGAAGGAAAGCAAATCCCTCTGGAAAAGGCAAGACTTAGAGTTGAAGAACTCAGGCGCGAGATAGAGCGCCATAATTATCTCTACTATGTGGAGAGCAACCCAGAAATTTCAGACGCCGAATACGACGCGCTTATGGAAGAACTAAAACACCTTGAATCTCTATACCCAGAATTAATCTCTCCAGACTCTCCTACTCAGCGTGTAAGTGGCTCTGTTGGAAGGGGATTCAAGCCAGTAGAGCATAGAGTTCCAATGATGAGTATAGATAACGTCTCAACTGAAGATGGCGCTATTGAATTTGACAAGCGCGTAAAGAGATTTTTAGGCATAAAAGAAGATATCGAATATACAGCCGAACCCAAATTTGACGGTGTCTCTGTATCTCTCACATATGAGAATGGAATACTGGTTCAAGGCGCAACCCGCGGGGATGGAAGGATTGGAGAAGATGTCACAGCAAACATTAGAACCATAAAAACTATACCATCTAGGTTCAATACCCAAGATGACGTTCCTAAAATAATAGAAGTAAGGGGTGAAGTGATAATACCGATTGAAGCCTTCAAGAAATTGAATAAAGAACTTGCCGAATTAGGAGAACCAATATTTGCAAACCCAAGGAATGCCGCATCAGGCTCGCTTCGTCAGCTTGATTCAAATATCACAGCAAAAAGACCGCTTGATTTCTACGCATGGGGAATCGGAGAAGTCATAGACTATAAATTCGATACACAATGGGAAATTATCCAGACACTCAGCGAATGGGGATTCAAGATAGAGAAAAGAATCATGCATTGTAGAGGCATAAATGAAGCTATATCTTATCACCACGAATTGGAATCAGCAAGAGATGACCTGCCTTATGAGGCCGACGGCATTGTAATAAAGGTAAACAGGCTAAACTATCAAAGAGAACTCGGTACAACAGCTAAACACCCAAGATGGAGCATTGCATACAAGTTTAAACCTCGTCAAGCCACAACTAAAATCCGAGATATAGTTGTCCAGGTAGGGAGAATTGGGCTCCTTACACCTGTTGCAAACCTTGAGCCCGTTAAGATTGGAGGCGTCATTGTAAGTCGTGCTACTCTACACACAGAAGATATAATAAGGGAGAAGGACATAAGGATTGGAGACACAGTTGTTGTAGAAAGAGCAGGAGACGTGATTCCAGAGATAGTAAAACCAATAATTGAGAAGAGAACAGGAGAGGAAAAGCCCTTCAGTATGCCTAAGGCATGTCCTTCATGCGGTACTCAGGTGGAAAAGGCCTTGAGTAAACTGGGTCGAACAGAAGGGAGTTACTACTATTGCCCCAATGCCTCCTGCCCCGCTCAGCTAAAAGGTAGGATAAAACACCTGGCATCAAGGAAGGCATTTGACATAGACGGGCTTGGTGAGAAGGTAATTGAGCAGTTGATGAAAGAGGGATTAATAAGGGACCTAGCTGATATTTTTTATCTAAAAAAGAAGGACTTTATTAAACTTGAGAGATTCGCCGAGAAATCGGCATCAAACCTTGAAGAAGAGATTGAAAAGAGCAAAAGAATACCATTTGAACGCTTTATCTATGCACTCAGCATCCGCCATGTAGGGGAGAGGCTCTCACAGATAATTGCGGACAATTTCCCCAACCTAGAATCCCTTATGGAAGCAGGAGAAGAAAGGCTTATGGAGATTCCAACAGTTGGGCCAGAAGTAGCAAGGAGCATAGTAAGCTTTTTCAAGGAGAAGAAAAATAGAGGTGTAATAGAAAAGATGCTGAATGCCGGGGTAAAAATCGAATACAAATCCAAAAGGGTAGGAGAAATTCAAGAATTGCCCTTAAGTGGAAAAACACTCGTTTTTACAGGTGCCCTTGAATCTATTACGAGAGAAGAGGCAAAGAGAATAGTTGAGGAACTAGGCGGTCGCGTTTCTTCCTCCGTAACTAAAAAAACCGATTATGTAGTAGTGGGAAAAGACCCCGGCTCAAAGCTCAATGTTGCTAAGTCCCTAGGGATTAAAACAATAGGCGAAGAAGAATTCAAAAAACTAATTAAGACTCGCAATACAGAGCCAAGATAAACACTAATTTCCTCACTATGTCCTTGTCCCTCTCTGTCTCATTATCTCATATATCATTATCCCTGCTGCAACAGATGCGTTAAGAGACGAAACCTCCCCTATACCAGGTATAGACACAAGAAAATCGCATTCTTCTTTTACAAGCCTCTTTAACCCTTTCCCCTCGCCTCCTATGACAAGGGCTAAATCTAACCTGCTAAAATCCTCCTCAAAAACTGATTTAGGAGCCGATGGATCAGCCCCTACAATCCAAATACCCCTCTCCTTCAAATCACCTATTGTCCTAACGAGATTCACCACCCTGGCAATCCGAACAAACCCTGTCGCTCCGGCTGAGGCCTTTATAACAGAAGGGGTTACCGACGCCGCTCTATCCTTTGGAATTACTATGCCATGCGCCCCAAGGACATTAACCGTTCTTATTATCCCTCCAAGGTTCTGTGGGTCTTCAATATGGTCGAGTATAATGAGAAAAACCCTCTCTTCCTTTTCCCTTGCATATCTAAGAATATGGTCAACTTC
>CAYMEO010000111.1:4456-6432 GCA_964389705.1 uncultured Spirochaetia bacterium | reverse complement strand
CTCGTGACCCCTCTGTTTTGTCTCATTTCCCCTGAACCAGTACAAAGGCTTGACATCATGACTCAAAAGGCTGTATCATTGAAAGTGTTCCACCTTCCGGTTGCCGCCGTGGTGATGGGTCTCTCCTGGTCAACCTCGGCGGCTTCTTTTTCTTGGGGCAAAATTTGCTTACTACTATTTCCGCGATCAAAGTGAAATTTAATCTAATATCCCTTAATTCCTAGATTTATTTTAATTCTCTAATATGTAATTCATAACTTCAGAACTTATGAAGTTAATTACTTCAAAACCTATTAAGTTATGAAATAAATAACTTCATAAGTTTTTAATTTCTGAACTCATTCTTTGCCCAAAGGGACTAAAAATAATCTATTGTCAGCCCTTCTATTCGACTACGATAAAGTTAAATTAAAAAATATTGCATTTATTTAACAAATATGATTTGATAGATAATGATTATCCTTAAGGAGATTAGTCTTTAAGAGCACAAATGGCAAAAAAAGGGGAAAGCACAAGATCTTATGCTTCAGTTCCCTTGGGAATCTCCAAGATTTCATCTTTCTTTGGAAAAATCTCCCCAGAATCTATTGAGTTTGAGATTCCATATGTAAAGATCAAGGGGCAAATTGATGAAACTAGCCTATCTCTAGTTGTTCCCAAAGAGGCCATCGAACAGGATAGAATTTCTGAACAGATTCTCCTAGGGATATCGAAAATGCTCTCCGATCCTATTCAGCATAAGATGTTTTTTGCCCCGTTTGCATTTGCAAACCACCAATATGGCCACTACTGGTTTGATGTCAGTGATTTCTGTGACTTCTTTGGATACCAGCGCGACGCCTCTGGTAGACATGACACGGACAATCGAAAAAAGATTATGAAGCTCCATGGCAACCTCCGCAGAATCGGTGTGGAGATCCCCGCAATTAGGGGAAATAAAAAAATCGTGTATGAGGGAAAGTTTGTATATATAGTAGACGCAGAGGCAACAGGCTATATTGATGGTGTTGAGGTTTTTAAAAAGGGGAAATTTGGGATTCTTACAGAACTCTGGAATGATGTAAAGAAATATGGCTACTATGCCCCATTAGATAAGCGGGCCTTTCGAATTAATAGCAAAGAATACCCATGGGGATTTAAAATCTACTCAGCCATTGTTTTTGAAGCGCGAAGGTCGTGGAACAAGGGAGTGAGAGATAAAGGGGCTTTAATATCCAATCTTCTACGCTTCCTAGATACTGCTGGAATCGATGTCAGTACCTATATTAGACATCGAAATTTCTCGCTGCTTATGGATCGTCTTATCAAAGAGCTTGAGTATCTAAAAAGATGTCATCGGACAACAAAGAACAACCTCTCCGGTTCTGTAGGATTGATAGATGACTACGAAATTCGTGAAGAGAATCTTCGAGTTTGGCTTACTGATGATCTTAAAATAAAATTAGGTGCTATAAAAGATAAATCTCTTTCTAAAGCAGAATCGGAGGAAATTTATTCTTTAACCTCTGATTCCATTGTTGCTGAACATGTCAGACATCATATAGACCAAAGCATTCTTGAAGGGTTTTATAAAGAACTCTCTTATGTGCGTACCAAATCTCGTATTGAGTTTATTGCTCAACTTGCCACTGCAGCACTCAAGTACCTCTTGAATGAAAAACGCGAGATTCTTATAGCATATGGTGCACCTTGTCTTGATCCAAAAGAAATTGCTCAGAGAATTGCACAAAACTTTCCATATAACAGGGGATGGGGAAAAAGCTTTATAATCCAACAAGTTGACTCTATGATTTATATGGAGATTCTTGGCACCCTCCGAGAGCTAAAGTCAGGTAACCTGACCGAAACCTGTGGATAAATTCTGTCAAGTTTACATAATATGTTTTAGCCTGTGGATAACTCTTTAAAATGCGTGGCATCTATCAGCAAAATGCGTGGCATCTATCAGCAAAATGCGTGGCATCTATCAGCAAAAT
>CAYMEO010000111.1:0-4356 GCA_964389705.1 uncultured Spirochaetia bacterium | reverse complement strand
ATCAGCAAAATGCGTGGCATCTATCAGCAAAATGCGTGGCATCTATCAGCAAAATGCGTGGCATCTATCAGCAAAATTGCAAAAATTATGTAATAATTAATGTAACTTACAATCGTCATTTCCGCCGGTATTTATAGGTATTTAATAGGTATTTATAGGTAGTAAAAAATAATATATGAATAAAAAACATTCATATATTATTTTTTACAGGAAAGGCTCTTTAATTTTTTTTCTGTTTCTAAATGAAAACTCCCTGAAAGGGTTCTAAATAGGATCTAAAAAAGACATTCAAATGCCGCTATTGTTAAGAAAAATTGTTTGTATAAGTTATCTAGCTGGGTTTGTTCAAGTTAGTTGGTTTTTTAGGGTTTTTAATCCTTGGCTTTTGTTTTGTCTATGAGTTTTGTTTAGTGTAAGCAATAGCGGTTTTTGACCATACTCTACCGAAAATTTTCTGCTCATATTAAATACAACCTTGCAATTAAGAGAGAAAATAATTTAAAATAGAAAAAGCTTGGTTTGTTTAAGGAGGTCTATAATGAGAGACGTTTACATATTAGGCGTGGGAACAACGGCGTGTGGCAAATTTCCTGATAAAGGGGCCCATATCTTAGGGCGTGAGGCAGCATGGGCTGCAATAAAAGACGCAGGTATTCATCCAAGAAAAATAGAGATAGCCTTCTGCGGTCATGTATATCAAGGCATGGGTGTCGGACAGAGAACACTTAAAGAGATTGGCCTTGTCGGCCAACCTACTGTGAATGTCGAAGGAGCCTGCGGAAGTGGTACGCTATCGTTCTGGGAAGCATGGAGATCTATAGCCTATGGACAGTATGATATTGCCCTAGCTCTTGGTGTAGAAAACCTAAGCCGTATTCTCTCTGGTGGGCCACTGCCTCTTGAAGAAGACGACATAGAAGTTTTTATGGGAATGAGCATGCCTGCCCTTTATGCTATGAGAGCAAAAAGATACATGGAAGAGTATGGCGTTACAGCAGAGCAATTAGCGAAGGTCGTGGTCAAAAGTAGAAAACACGCTGCCCTCAACCCAATTGCTCAATTCAGAAAAGAGACGACTATTGAGGGGGTACTCAATTCACCAATGATTGCTGATCCTCTTACACGTGATCAGTGCTGTCCTGTAGGAGATGCAGCAGCAGCAGCTGTGCTTTGCTCCGGCGAACTTGTAAATAAACTCGCCACTGATAAAAAACCCGTTAAGGTTCTTGGTTGTGTTGCTCAGTCGGGAAAATACAGCAGTCCCACAAAATTAACGTGTGACCCTTCTGAGAACGTCTCTAGAACCTCCGGCATGGCTTATGAGATGGCTGGGCTTGGGCCAGAGGATATGGATGTAGCTGAAATACACGATGCTTTTTCAATAGCTGAGATGATAGTTTGTGAGGCCTTGGGATTCTGTGAAAAGGGAGCAGGGGCGCGGCTTATCGAGGAAGAAAGAACATCTCTTGGAGGTGATATAGTTGTCAATCCAAGTGGAGGTCTTCTCTCAAGGGGGCATCCTGTAGGAGCCACAGGACTACTTCAGACCGCAGAGATCGTGTGGCACCTAAGGGGTGAAGCTGGAAAGCGTCAGGTAGAGGGTGCAAAGGTTGGAATCATAGAAACAATGGGTGGGGCTCAACCTGCTATGGATGGAGTCACCTGTGTGGTAAGCATATTGGGTGTATAAGTTACCGATGTGGAGATGATTCAATGAGTCGTCTCCACTTTAAATCCTAACAAAGATAAATAAAGGGAAGGTGAGAAGCATGGCTGAAAAAGAAAAAGCTAGCGATCAAACAGAAGTTTACAGACCTGACTTATTTTCCATGACACCCTATCCACATCTTATTGCGGGGCGATGTAAGTCGTGTGGAAAGTACACATTTCCAAAGTACTATGCCTGCCCTTTCTGCTTTTCGGATGATCTAGAGGATGCCCCACTTAGTCCGAGGGGTATTCTTCATTCATTTACGATTGTGAGAAGAAGTCTTCCAGGATATCCGGTTCCGTATGTATTAGGACTGGTCAATTTCCCCGAAGAAGTCAGGGTTATGGCACAGATAGAAACAGACAAACCAGAAGAGCTCAAACTCGATATGGAAATGGAAGTTACCACTGGGCTTATTCGCAAAAACAATGATGGAAAGGGCATTATATCGTATAAGTTTCGTCCTGTATCTAAATAAGGCATCTTGACTTTTATACCTAAACATAGTAAAGAGTTTGGGAAAGCAACTTCTATATGAAACAGAAATCCAGAAAGGAGGGTATGAGATATGCTAGATATAGCACGCAGAGATTTCTTTGATGTCCTTGGGAGTAGACGTTCTATAAGGTACTTTAAGCCCTGGAAACCAGTTGAGCCCGAGAAGCTTGAAACAATTCTTCAAGCAGCCCGTATTGCCTCTCATATGGGAAACGCAAATGCTGTACAGGCCATAGTGTTTACTGATAAAGAGACAAAAGAGAAGCTCAAACCGGTGGTTTCTACTTTTAACGTGCCGATCATAGATATGGCTCCAGTTATCCTTATTTGGTTCATCGATAGAAATTGCTGGTATAAGGAAATCGCAGATCACCTAGTCGATCTTTATAAAGATGGTGCTCTTAATCCATCTCATGGTTGGAGTGTAGAATTTATTCAAAACTCGGCTAAGCCGCGTCTTACTGGCTTTCCAGTTGAGTATGTGGATTATTTGCTTGCTTGTGAATCGGGTATGGCAATGGCACAGGCCCAGCTGACAGCAGTCGCGTTGGGATTGGGGGCGTGCTCGTTTGCCGGAGTAGGACCAAAGATACAAGAAATTTTCGGGCTCCCTGATCATTGCCGGTTTATGTGGGGAATGGCTATAGGATACCCCGCGGAAGATCCTCTAACTGGTGGGCAAAGAAGGCGCAAACCTCTCGAGAAGATTTTCTTTAGAGACAGGTATGGTAATCCTATGTCCAGTGATCCGAAGGTGGTAGAAATGCTTAAAGAATTACGTATGATTCAACCTCAAGCCACATTGACACCGGAGCGGTTACAAGAGATTAACTCTATCTCTAAAATGATGGGTCTTCCAGAGAGAACCGATTAGACCTAGTTGTAGGGGGTAGATCCTATTTATCTACCCCCTAAATAACTTGTCTCTGCCAAGAGTTGTGAGGTATTGTGTTATGCATTTCTCTTTTTATCGAAATTGGGAAAGAACTTATTTGTTCTTCGCTGTGAATTTGACCTTTGTTCTTGACTAGTTTCGAAACACTGTTATTGTAAATTGATTAACTTGCAACTAGTGGCTAGCCGCACTATTTAAGGAGATAGAATATGGCGAAGAAATTCCTAACCTGCAAAGACCTTGGAAACGATTGCAAAAGGAAATTCACCGGATATAACGAAGGGGAAGTCTTAATGAAGGTTATACAGCACATAATGTGGGACCACAAAGTTGAGAAGGTTCCACCAGAGATGAGAGATAAAATCCGATCTTTGATTCAGGACGAGCCCACTACTCCATCTTAAGCTATCAGGTAAAAGAAATTACCGAGGGTATTGATCTAATTCTTCGCTGAAAAATTCAAGATCTGAGTATATGTATAAACTAAACGATAAGGTTGAAGATTTTATTAATCTTATTTTGTCCTCATTCAATGCCGTGGCTTTAACGGGAGCAGGTGTTAGCACTGAATCTGGCATTCCTGACTATCGTTCTCCCGGTACAGGACTCTGGGAGAAGATGGATATGTCTGTGGTTTCCCTAGAAGGCTTTTTTATAGACCCAAGGCGCTATTACTCTTTTGCCCTTGAGATGTACCCAATACGCAAATCCGCAAGACCCAATCCCGCACACTATATGTTGGCAGAGTTTGAATCGAAAGGGTTACTTAAGGGTGTTATAACTCAGAATGTGGATGGGCTTCATCAAGAGGCTGGTTCAAGCAGGGTTCATGAACTCCACGGCACATTAAGGCAGGGAGTATGTTTGGGTTGTAGCTCTATATCTCTAATGGATGAGGTTATGAAAAGGGTAATCTCAGGTGAAAATCCTCCTCTCTGTAGCGGGTGCGGAGGAATAATTAAACCGAATGCGGTCTTCTTTGGAGAGATGCTTCCGCGGATTCCTTGGGAAAACGCACTCGGGCTGACTCGGCAATCAGATTTGTTCATAGTCCTTGGCTCCTCTCTTCAGGTCTCCCCTGCCAACATACTTCCCGACATCGCCCTAAAGGCCGGGGCAAAGCTGGTTATTATCAACCTCACCCCTACCCCATATGATGAGTGTGCCAACCTACTTATTCAGCATAGGATAGGAGAGTTTGCCTCCCTCGCCCTTCAGGTTTTTAAAACTCGCCTCTGTGGCTAAAGATTTA
>CAYMEO010000110.1:0-6472 GCA_964389705.1 uncultured Spirochaetia bacterium | reverse complement strand
TAGACACTAAGGAGGTCTTCTTTTATACCTCTCTCCTTAAGTGTTAATCTCCAGTGTCTTTACTCTTTACAATGTGGTGTTAAACAGATATCCTAACTAGGATGAGAAACTAAAAAGGGGTGAATTTATTATGTCTGGTCATTCGAAGTGGTCAAATATTAAACACAAAAAGGCGGCAGCTGATGCTAAGCGTGGAAAGATATTTACAAAACTCATACGGGAACTTACGGTTGCCGCAAGGCTTGGAGGGGATCCGAACACAAATCCACGACTTCGAATGGCAATTGCTGCTGCTAAGAGTCAAAACATGCCTAAGGATACAATTGAGCGTGCAATAAAGCGGGGTACAGGTGAGATCAGTGGAGAAGAGCTTCACGAGGTCACCTATGAGGGATACGGTCCCGGTGGAAGCGCGGTTCTCGTTGAGGTGCTTACCGATAATAAAAACCGTACGGTGTCTGAGATTAGAAGAATATTCACAAAATACGGCGGCAATCTTGGTGAAAGCGGATGCGTTGCTTGGACGTTTGAGAAAAAGGGGAGAATCGCCTTTGAGAAAGGAAAGGTAGACGAGGATAAGCTCTTTGAAATTGCTCTTGAAGCCGGAGCGGATGACGTAAAAACTGAGGAGGATGAACTTGTTGTAATTACCTCGCCTGACACATTTGAATCTGTAAAGTCTGCGATTGAGGGAGCAGGGCTTAAATACGCCTCGGCTGAGGTTACGATGATTCCTCAAAATAGTGTCAGGATTGAGGGGAAGGAAGCCGAGCAGATGCTCCGTCTTATGGAGGCCCTTGAAGACAGCGACGATGTTCAAAACGTCTACTCAAACTTCGATATTGCAGAAGAACTTATGCGGGCTTTTGGATAGCCGAATGAGAGTTCTCGGAATTGACCCCGGCTCAAGGTTTTGCGGCTACGGGGTCTTAGAAAGCCGAATTAATGATGAGCTCATACATATAGAAAGTGGTTGTATTATTCCAAATCTGGCTTCTTCTCTTCCACTGAGATTAAAAACCATTTATGAAGGTCTAATAGAGGTAATAAATCGCTGCTCTCCTGATGCTGTGTCTATTGAGGATGTGTTCTTTGCAAAGAATGCAAAGAGCGCGCTCAAATTGGGAGAGGCAAGGGGCGTTGCTCTTCTTGCCGCTTCGATCTCTGGAATCCCCGTTTATGAGTATGCTCCTACAGAGGTGAAACTCGCACTTACGGGTCAGGGTAGGGCAGGAAAGCTTGAGATTCAAGAGATGATTTCCTCAATACTAGGAATCCCTAAATGGAAGAGGTCAGATGTTTCGGACGCCATTGCAATTGCACTTTGTCACATAAATATATTTCAGGCAAAGGAACGGCTCGGAGTAGAGGTAATAAGACCCCGAAAGAGGAGGCGTCGGTGGACAGAAGATGATTTCTCTTCTGAGGGGTAGAATAGCCGAAAAATCACTTGGAAAAATCGTTATTGATATTCACGGCGTGGGATACGGGGTTACTGTTCCGCTCTCTACGTATTACAGGCTTCCTGAACTTGGCGGCGAGGCAGAGTTAAAAATCCATACATATATAAAAGATGATGCAATAGAGCTATTCGGTTTTCTTACTGAGGACGAGAGGAGGATATTTACAATGCTCCTTGGGGTCTCAGGCGTTGGACCAAAGATGGCGATAAACATTCTCTCAAGTGTGTCTCCTTCTGAGCTTGTATCTGCCATTTCATCGGGAGAGCTCTCAAAGAAGAAGATTCCCGGAATTGGATCTAAGCTTGCACTGAGGCTCGTTACTGAACTCAGAGATAAGGTTTCAAAGATTGAGCCTATAGGTGAGATGAAGGAGAAAGGAAGAGATTTAGAGAATGTGATATCCGCGCTTATGAACCTCGGTTATACAAAAGGTGAGATTGATGAGCATATCTTACAAATCGAAGAGGTAATTGCAAATGAAAAGGATATTGAGACAGCTCTAAGGGAGTCACTTAAGGTTATGAGAAGGGTTTAATGAAAGGCCGAAACTCATTATTAATAGGGAATAATCGGTTGCGAACTTACACGAGTTATTTTTACAAGAATTGAGATATAATCCAAATGACAGATTCCTCAATCCACTATCATGAATTTATTCGCGTAGGTTAGTGTCCATTTATCGCTAATCAAATTGATGGTATTGTTTATATGAGGAGTATATATGGAAGAGAGAATAGTAACCCCAAATCTCCAGGAAGAGGATGCACTTTTTGAATCTAGTATTAGGCCTAGGTATCTAAGAGAGTATCTGGGTCAGACCAAGGTAAAGGAGAAAATCGGGGTATTTATAGAAGCCGCTCGGCGCAGAAAGGAGGCTCTCGATCACGTTCTCCTCTATGGCCCTCCGGGGCTTGGAAAGACCACACTCGCCCACATCGTTGCAAATGAACTGGGCGTGGGAATCCATGCCACTTCTGGCCCCGTAATCGAGAGGATTGCTGATCTTGCTTCAATCCTTACACATCTTAATGAAAGAGATGTTTTTTTTATAGATGAAATTCACCGCCTTAACCGGATTGTTGAGGAGTATCTCTACTCAGCGATGGAGGATTACAAGATTGACCTTATCATCGGAGAGGGGCCAACCGCAAAGTCAATGAAGATAAGCGTGCATAAGTTCACATTAATAGGGGCTACAACAAGAACCGGGCTTATTACGTCGCCCCTGAGATCGAGGTTTGGGGTTGATCTGAGGCTTGATTATTACACTCCCCAAGAACTCGAAGGGATAATAAAAAGGTCTGCAAGGATCCTTGGAGTCAAAGTCACAGATGATGGGGCGCGTGAGATTGCCAATAGAGCAAGAGGAACGCCAAGGATTGCAAATAGGCTTCTAAGAAGGGTTAGAGATTTTGCCGAGGTTAGGGCGGACGGCATCATAAATCTGGATGTCGCCCAAAGCGCGCTTGATATGCTTGAAGTAGATTCCCTTGGTCTTGACAATGTAGATAGAGCCATACTCTCAACGATTATAGAGAAATTTAAGGGTGGCCCCGTCGGCATTGAAACCATCGCTGCGTCCGTGAGTGAAGATAAAGACACAATTGAGGACGTCTATGAACCATATCTTCTACGTCAAGGGCTTCTTGCCAAAACCCCAAGGGGCAGAACCGCTACTTCGCTTGCCTACTCACACCTCAAAATAAAACCCCAACATGAGCAGAACGGGCTTTTTAAGGATCAGTAGATGCTTATACCGTGTTAATAAATCTGTACTTGACTCATGACAAGATCTGGCTTTTCCATTATTCATCGTATGGTTTCCTAAAGGGGATAGGCTGATATGCAGGTTGTTATCAGATTCTTCTATCTTCTCTCAATTGTCTTCTGGATAGGAACTATATTCTTTTTCTCTTCTTCTGTGGCGCCGAGTATTTTTAAGATTCTTCCCAGACAGATAGCGGGGGAGGTTATCTCCGGCATTTTCCCAAAATACTATCTTGTTGGGTATATATGTGGTGGGATTGCCTTTATTACTTCCATCATTTCCTGGCTTACTGAGAGCCCTCAGTCCAGGGTTCTTTACCTGTCAAGGGTTGTGATAATTGGTATTATGGTTGGACTCACAGTATTTGCCGGGGCGGTAATAAGACCTCGGGCATTGGAGGTAAGGGCGCATATGAGAGGTCTGGTTGAAGACTCCCCTCAGCATAGGGGGCTACAAAACAGGTTTAATAAACTTCACAGGCAGTCTGTAATTATAAACTCTGTTGTCTTTTTGCTCGGATTTGCTATTATCTTTATTACCGCATATAATTATAGAGATTAAAGAAATTTTCGAAAGGAGGTAGCCAATATGTTCGAGATAACTCCGAAAGCCGCTGGCGAGGTGAAGAGGCTTCTACAGGATGAAGGAATACCTGAAGCGGTTCTTAGGGTTCGTGTAGTTCCCGGTGGGTGCTCTGGGTTTTCTTATGAAATGGGCTTTGATGATACAACTGAAGATACAGATAAGATCTTTGAAACAGGTGGTATTAGGGTTGCGATTGATGAGTTGAGTTTTCCTTATCTCAAGGGGGCTATACTTGACTATTCAGATGGCCTTAATGGTACAGGATTTACAATTAAGAATCCGAATGCTAAGGCCTCCTGCGGCTGCGGCTCATCATTTACAGTCTGATATAAACTCATCGAAAATTACGGCTGGCTTTTATCCACAATAAGGGTCAGCCGTTCTTTTATATTCTTTAGGATAATAATCCCGATTATTATATAGAAAGGGCTCAAGAGCTTCCTTATAGCTTAATCTAAAAGGAAAAGAAGAAAAACGAAATGAAATTTGGTATCGGATACTACAGCCTGCAATCACCGCCACATAACCCTGTTCCGCATCAACGGTTATGTGCAGAGATGTTGGAGCAGATAGCCGTGGCTGAGAAACTCGGGTTTGAGTCTGCATGGTTAACCGAGCATCACTTTCTATCTGATGGGTATTGTCCCTCTCTACTTGTAGCGGCATCTGCTATAGCTGCCCGCACACGGGAGATTCGTATTGGCACCGGGGTCTTGCTCTTGCCTCTACATAATCCGATTAGAGTCGCTGAGGACGCTGCGGTTGTAGACATTATTTCAGAAGGACGCCTGATATTGGGTCTTGGATTGGGATACAGACAGGAGGAGTTTGATGCCTTCGGCGTGTCTCTTAGAGACAGGAAAGGGCGTATGGATGAGGGCATTGAGGTTATTCAGAGGAGTTGGAAAGACGCACCGTTCAGTTTTCAGGGCAGATACTACCAATATAAAGACCTAAACGTTACACCAAAACCCGTCCAAAAGCCGATTCCTATCTGGATTGGAGCATATCAAGAGCCAGCTATAAGGCGTGTTGCCCGTTTGGGTTTGCCTCTTTATCTTGCAAGTGTTGGCACAATACCGTTTCTCCAAAGAGAGATTGCATTATTCCACAATGCCCTTCGAGAATTTGGGCGCAGTCCACAAGAGATTGAACAGCCCCTCGTCCGCGATATTTATGTCACACACGGGGGAAAGGAAAAGGGCTGGCGGGAAATTAAAGAACACGTGACGTATATATATAAGGGCTATGCCGAGTGGGGCTCAATGGTAGACAAAGAAGGAAATCCAATAACAGATCCGAATGACCCTAGATTGGGGGAGGCTTCAAAGGAGCAGGGCATATTCGGCACGCCACAGGAGTGTATTGAGGCGATTAAAACTCTTCAGCAATCGCTGCCATCGCTTAATCATCTCGTTTGCCGTTTTAAATTCCCCGGTCTGGATTACAAACAATCCATGGAGTCTATGAAACTCTTTGCCGAAAAGGTAATGCCATACATAGAATAACCTTAGTAAAATCTCTCTATGAGTTAGACAGTAAATTGAAGTTTAGAAAACTCGGAAAGACAGACCTGCTGGTTTCAGAGATTGGATTCGGTGCCTGGGCTATAAGCGGGCGTGGATACGGGCCAACGGATGACAAAGAGTCCATCCGCGCGCTACATAGGACCTTAGACCTTGGTGTCAATTTTATAGATACAGCGGACATCTATGGAGATGGACACAGCGAAGAACTCATCGGTCGGGTTTTAAAAGAAAGAGGAGATAAGAAGACCATAATCGCCACTAAGTTTGGTTGGGATTTCTATAGAGATGGCGTGGTAAAGAGCAATCTAAAAAGAAACTACGTATCCTTTGCATTAGAAAAGAGTTTAAAGAGGCTCGGAAGGGATTATATAGACATCTATCAAATACACAATTCAAAACCAGCCGATATAGAAAAATATAACGTATACGAAACCCTTGATGAACTTAAAAAGGAGGGGAAGATCAGATTCTATGGGGTTTCAGCCTTTTATACTGAAGACGGCATATCGGCGATAAAGACAGGAAAGCCCGACACAATTCAGGTTATATACAATATTCTGGATCAGGGGGCAGAGGAGGAGCTATTTCCCCTCGCATTAGAAAACAACATAGGGATCATTGCTCGCGAGCCTTTTGCTGGCGGGCTTCTTACGGGAAAATATAATGAAGATTCAAAGTTTCCAAAAACTGATCACAGACACGGATGGAGCAGGAAATTCTTGGAAGATGGAGCAAGAAAGGTCGGTAGATTAAAATTCCTGGAAAAGGAGTGTCGAACCTTAATTCAAGCGGCTTTAAGGTTTTCCCTTTCCCACAAAGCCGTATCCGTAGTTATTCCGGGAGCAAAGACTGTCAAACAGGTAGAGGAAAACATAAGTGCGGCTGATGCCCAGCTTAGTTTCGAAGAGCTAGAAAGAATCAAAGGGCTTTACAGGAGTGATTTTCTTTCCTGAATCCACAATCTATAATCCGAAAATCGCATCATGAAAATGAGTAGTTAGATAGGAAATCTTTCTTGAGCAGAATTGATATTGCGCCGAAGATAGGCAAGGAGCTAGTGGCGTTATAGAGCTAAAAGCTAGAACTGCTAATCTTGATTGCATTGCATAAATATTGTCCTATATAGG
>CAYMEO010000109.1:0-6489 GCA_964389705.1 uncultured Spirochaetia bacterium | reverse complement strand
TCCTTACACACCTCTTACCTGGTAAATATCTCCATACCACGTGCCAAATTGGTATGACGGAGATACGCCAATTTTATTTTAGGATTAATCGCTTGGGTGCGCTCTATAATCCGAAAAACGCCTTCATGCTTCGCAAGAATCTCTCAGTATAGTTCCTACGCATAACTGCAACCTCCTCGGCCTTTTTATGTTCTTTGAAAAACCCCTCGTTTATAAGTTGTCTCTCCGCCAAGCGTTGGCTTAGCTCTTCCATAATACCGGGGTTGGCTTCAAGCATCGGTAATATGTTTGCCTTTTCAATCTCAACTACCTCAAGATCGGTCTCAGCCAATATACTTGCGCTCCGCGGCTCGCCCGTAAGAAGAGACCTCTCGCCAAAGAAATCCCCCGCCTCTAGATGCCCAACTGTAATCTCCGTACCGTTGTCCGGTGTCTTTATGTAGACGCCTGCACTACCATAAAGAATGAGAAAAAGAGAGTTTCCCCTATCCCCCTGCTTGACTATATGCTCACCTTTTCCAAAGTGCAATAAGTGTCCGGAAAGAGCCAGGGTTTTAATCGCCGCTTCATCGAGAGGCTCAAATATACTTACACGCCGGAGAAACCCTTCGATCCTCTGACGATTTACTTCATTAAGTGTCCTCTCTTTAACCGCCCCTTCATGCATAAACACATCCCGTATGGGAAAAGGAATCTTTATGGCGCCTCGTCTCAGGTTATACCAGATGCGCGTCATCACATCGCTTTGAATATCATCAGACATAGAGCGATCTTCAATCCAAAATTTCAGTTGATAGGTGATGGCAAAATCCCCAAATTGGACCAATCGGCAAAGAGGCTTGGGTGGAAATACCACACCTGGGGTCTCTAGAGCGCAGCTAATTAGTATATCCTTGACTCGATTAGGAGGCGCATCATATTCGACACCCACATATATAAGGAGCGCATGAAGCCTTGTAGGCTTATAAAAATTAATGATCTGGTCCTTTGAAATAACGCTGTTTGGAACAATGAGATATGTCAGCTGACGGGTTCTAAGTGTTGTAGCACGCCAATTTATATCCACTACCTCTCCCTCTTTATCTCCAACCATAACCCAGTCTCCTACTTGAAACGGCGGCTCAATATTGAGCGCGATTCCAGCAATAATGCCGCTTAGGAAATCCTGAAGGGCAAATGCAAGTATTGCAGCCATTACGCTCGATGTAACAAGAAGCCCTGAGAGAGGCTGATTGAATATAAACCGAATGACAATCAAGACAGAGGCAATTAGGATTAGAACCGTTACCACATTTCTAAGGAGGGCAGGTACAAGCGTCTTACGACGCTCAAAAAGGTAGTAGTCCCAGAAAAATGCCGAGAAGATTCTTGCCAGGTACCATCCGGCAGAGAAAATCAGCAGGGCGTTGTACCATGTAAGGAACGGATCCAGGTTCCAGCCCTTAAATAAACCATGCCTACGGGCGAGAATAATCCACACGCCGAAGGCTGTAAGGATACATAAGACGTTATACAATGGGCCGAATCTTACCTTAGTGTGGCTTCTTAAAAACCATCCGAATCCTAAGAGGGCAAACAGTATGAATAAGCTAATAATGGAGCTACCTAGGTTGGACCAATGTTCCAGCCATGTAATCATAGAGGGGTCTTATCTACCTAAGGGCCTCTTGAAATCTCCGGGCCCTTATCTGAAAAGCAAATGCATCAACATTTATCGAAGGCATCTCATGTTTAACCCTTTCAATCCTGTCTGCTGTCGCAGGGTGTGTTTTCATTATACCTCTGCCAGAGGACTGCCCTTGACTCATGAGGCGTTCAAGAAAATCCTTTAGCGCTGAGGAATTGTATCCAGCCCTTGAAAGATAAGAGAGAGCCGACTCATCTGCACGATATTCCTGCGACCTGCCATAGCCATTGACGACAAGCGTTTTGAATACATCATCAACAGAGCCCTCAAAGGCACTGACGAGTTGTGAAAGTTGTGCGGGTGTATATCTCTGAGCAGCCTGAGAACCAATTAGGGTTGCAACCTGTGTAAGGCGCGCCTTTTGAATGGCGGAAACGCCATCGCGATGGTTTATATGAGCCACCTCATGTGCAAGAATCGCAGCGAGCTCGTCTTCATTTCGCACAGCGTGTATCATACCCTTTGTTATGAATATAGTCCCTCCCGGGCATGAGAATGCGTTTATCTCAATTGAATTGAGTATTGCAAAATGATACCCGCCGTAGGTAATCGGTCTATCCGAATGAAGTGCCACTATCTTACCTACCGAGTTGACGTACTCGGTGAGCTTTCTATTTTCCAGCAACGGGTATGTAGAGAGAATACGCGCCGCTACCGCACGGCCCACATAATACTCCTCTTCATCAGATAGAGGCCTTGCGGCGCTGAATGCCTCTTGTGCAACCTGTCCGATATTGCCTATATTGACCTGTGAACAGCCTAATGTAAAAGAAACTAAGATTAAACTCAGGTATAGAATTCTACTCATGGTAGATTTAGTCTCCCGGTTTTTATAAATTCCCTGAGTTTGCTCTCAGGAACCCTATAATTCTCTATGGCATTAACCTCCTCAAAGTTAAGCTGGGGATTTTGACTCCTATATACCGATTCGACCTGAGGGTTAAACCCCTTTCCGGCAAGTGCAACCTCCTGTCCTGATGCGGATTGTTTATTCGATCCAACGAGATTAGACAGAGAAAAAGACCTTTTCTCAATAGCGCTTTTATGAATGCAACCCTGCACGCCTCTGAAATTAACTCGAAGCCAATCGCCCTCCTGTGAAATAACCTCAAGCGCATCACCGTAGCGGACAGTCGCTTTAACAGGCGAGAAAAACCTGCATGACTCCCGTATAGCATTTTCCTTTGTGATAACCATTGTTGTCTCAACACCCAGAGAAACCGAAGAAGCAGCTATTATAAAGAGAAAAACTATAAATGATAACCCAGTCTTCATATATTTACCCCCCTGAATGTCTCGGTCAGATTGAACCTATTTCTCGGTCATTTTAATAACATTCCAATCATCCGTCAAGTGGGGACTCGATATTAGGGCCTCGCACTGCCTCTTGTAGAGCTCCGATGGCCAATCATGAGGGTAGTTTTCTATTATTTTGTTGAATATCTCAATTGCCTTATACCAACTCCGATCCATATAATAGCCCATTGCACAGTTAAAGAGCATAACCAAGTGTTTTTTATCAGGCCCTATCTTTTCCCTCTCGGATATAAGCTCAAATATCTTCACAGGCACGGTTTTTCCCTTTACCTCTATGAATCCAAGCTCCCTTACAAAAAAGAGGTCGCCCGTTTCTTTAAGCGTATCTTCGCTTATTATGATCCTCGTTTTAAAGAACTTATTTACAGATTCAAGCCTCGATGCAAGGTTTACCGTATCCCCTATAACCGTGTAATGAAAGAGCCTGTCACTTCCAATATTGCCCGCTATGGCATCACCTGAGTGTATACCGATTCTTATATCTATCTCAGGAAAGCCCTCGGCTCTAAATCCCTTATTGATCTCATCTAGGGCGTCCAGGCACCTGATGGCAGAGTAACAGGCATTTATCTCGTCTCTATCCGTATCAACCGGGGCACCCCAGAATGCCATTATACAATCACCTATGTATTTATCTATAACTCCATTGCCCTGTATGATGACCTCTGTAAGGGAATTTAGAACCGTGTGGAGCATATTTGCTACCCTATCGGCAGAGTTTTTCTCTGAGAGGGATGTAAAACCGGCAATGTCTGCGAATAATACCGCCACACGCATCATCCGCCCGCCAGGTTTTATAAGATCGGGATTTCTAAGGAGGTAATCCGCTACCTTTGTGTCCATATATTGTGAGAATGTCCTGACGAGAAAGAGCCGCTCTCTTCCCGCTATTGCATAACTGTATGCAACCGCAATTATAAAACTCATAACAAGCGATGTAATGGGAGGAATTATATTTACATAAATGGCTTTCTTAAATAATAAGGCAAGCGCCAGAGTTAATGTAAATAACGATACGGAGAAAATAGACAGGTTTATAACCAATGAGTGGCTTCTTAAGACAAAGTAACTGATAAAGAAACAGATAAGCAACATAAGGACAATAACAAAAATCGCCCCTACTGGTCTGATAAAATCCCCTTTGATAATATCATCAAGCACAGTTGCATGTATGAACACGCCCGTAGATATAGGGGATATGGATGTTGGCTTGAGGTCATATAAACCTGCGGCAGTAAGCCCAATAAAGACAATCTTTCCCTTAAAGAAATCTTTCTTAATCGTAGGGTTCTTAGATACACTAAGGTCACGATATGCACTCAGTATATCAACGGCTGAAAATAATCTAAATGGATTTTTTTCTTTGGAGTATCTGATTAAAAATCTCCCATTAATAAGGGGTAATTGTTTATCCCGATCATATATAGAGCCTTGCGCGATCTTAATGATGTCCTTCTGAGTAAGATAGCTGAGTATAAAATTGGAGATAGTATATTGTTTTAATCCAAACACAAGTGGTATCCTTCTATAGACCCCATCCTCATCGGGCGATATTGTAACATTACCCGATCCTCTGATAGAGTGCTTTAAAACGTCAATTGGAGTAACGGCCGAATTAAATATCAGCGCCGGATATATCTTATCCCTAATTGATATACGTTTTATAAATTCCTCATCCTCGGCGGTAAGGGTCTTTTCCTGTTGTGTGAGAAAGAGGGGTAGATAGACATTAGATGCCTTTTTAACAGCCTCTGCAAAGATCGTATCGTCTTCTTGACCATAAGAGGACGGCTCTGTAAACAGTATATCCATAAATACGGCATCTGCCTCGGATAGATATTCGATTATCGGGGCGTATATTTGCCTCGGCCATGGCCATGTAATCCCTTCTTTGCTCAATGCATCAATACTCGGTTGATCAATCTGTACAATAACAATATCATCCGAAGATCGTAGGGGATTAAAGTGCCTCGAGAATAAATCGTAGGCCTTAAGTTCAAATGTACCCAAAGCGCCAGATAAAAATATGAGAAGGGACAAAACAAAGGACGAGATGGCAAGTGGTACAACCTTTTTTTGTATTTGACGACGGCTTATGGACACTTATAAGTAAAGGATACACCATATTTAGCCACAGAGGACATAGAAGAACTTACATTATGTGCCCTGTGGCTATTTTCGTCTACCTTATACCTCAGGGTTTTACGACCCTCAAATCAGCAAATTCCCAAGTGATCGGGGACTTCTCCGCTGAACTGCCCTTTACGCCAACAAAGCCACCCCCATCTGGAGGCTGTCCGTTGAATGTTGTAACCTGTGTGCCGTTTATATAGGCCGTAGCCTGACTCCCCTTTATTATTATACGCAGTTCGTTTATCTGACCAACCCCCTTCTTTATAGAAGCATTCTCAGACCAATCTACGGGGGTCAGAGCACGGTTATCTACGTAGCGTTTGACCGCAAAGAGACCCTCTCCATTGACCAGCAGGGCATAGTAATTATTGGTGTCCTTAGCCCAAAAAACAAGACCCCCGGCCCATGTTGTATCGTCGCTCTTTGCCATACTCACCTTAATAGTGGCATCTATGTCATTGAAGCGGCTTGTCTGATTTAGAGCGACAAATCCAGTATTCACATCGGGCTGAATTACAAGCCTGCCATCCCTGATGCTTATATTGGGACCCGGTGATCCCCAGCCCGGATTTAGGGTTGTAAAATGGTCTTCATAAAGAACCTGCCCACCTTGACTCACCTGACCCTGGCCACTACCAGGAGAACCCTGTCCCTGCTCCGGTTTAGTGATCTTCAAATCAGAAAACTCCCAGACGATTTGTGATTTCTCCGCAGAACTACCCTTTACACCTATAAGGCTACCTCCCTCGGGAGGCTGTCCGTTGAATGTTACAACCTCCGTACCATTAATATAAGCCGTAGCCTGATTTCCCCTTGTTACTATACGCAGTTCGTTTATCTGACCAACCCCCTTCTTTATAGCTGAGTTCTCACGCCAGTCCACAGGGTTTAGACCGCGGTCGCTTACATATCGTCTGACCGAGAACTGACCATCACCGCTTACTAGCAATGCGTAGTAGTTGCTCTCGTCCTTAGCCCAGAAAACAAGCCCTCCTCCCCAAGCCAGATCATCGCTCTTTGCCATACTCACCTTGATACAGGCATCTATATCATTATAGAGATTTGCCTGATTTAAACGGACAAACCCAGTGTTTACATCGGGCTGAATTACAAGCTTGCCGTCCCTAACACTCAGGTTTTGACTCTGATTTCCCCATGCTGGATCCAATGCCACAAAATTATCCTGAAAAAGGACTTGGCCTCCTTTACATGCCAATGTGCTCTTAGCTGTGAAAAGAAGCATAATGCTAATAAGGGAAAAGATGATTCTATCTTTCATATTTTACCCCCCTTGGACAAGAAATTAGTAAAATGATATAACTACTAATGGTTTTCTGTCAAGGCTTTGTACT
>CAYMEO010000108.1:4476-6495 GCA_964389705.1 uncultured Spirochaetia bacterium | reverse complement strand
ATTACCAGCCCTTCGCCCTCGGCGCGGGAGAGATACATCATTACGTATTCATAGGGCTCATTTCCGGAGCCCATGCCGAATCTCTTTCTCTGAATGTTCCTGTATTCCAAAGCCGTTTCATATCTATGGTGTCCATCCGCAATCAAGAGGCTGCGCTCTAGCATAGCGTCTTTAATTTTGGAGATCAGATCACCATCGGAGACCCTCCAAAGCCTATTTCTTGCGCCGTCTCCACCGACTGCATCAACCACAGGCCTAGAGAGATTCTCTTCTATAGCCCTTTCCAACTCCCCCTCGGGATCGGAATAGATTGTAAAAATCGGACTCAGATTTGCATTGCACGCAGAGGTGAGTTTAAGCCTATCCAATTTTGGCCCAGAGAAGGTCCTCTCATGTGGAAGAATCCTCTTCGATGAAAAGTCCTCAAGCCTCACCGCCGATATAAATCCCTTGCGCGTTATCCTCTTCCCATTCTCTTCAAATTCCTGATAATAGGGATAAATACACGGCTCGCTATCTTGAATCAGTATCCCATCTTGAATCCATCCCCTAAATGTCTCAGCGGCTTGGGTGTATTTCTCGTCGCCCTCAATCTTCGAGAGTATTATGCGAATGACATTGTAAGGACTCTTCTCATAAAGCTCGTCTTGCTCCTGCGGACTTATCACGTCATAAGGAGGGGCAAAAACTGAATCAAGAACACCTATTCTTTTGGGATTATAACGAACCCCGCGAAAAGGAGCTATCATCACCATTGGAAAGAACTCCCTGTTAATCAGCCACTTAATCTACACGAATGGGAAGAAAAAGTTGTTATTGCGAGGAGAAAAGCAATCAAGCAATTCCCATTTGAAATTGCACAAGGCTCGCAATGACATTGAACTAATATTATTGTGTTCATTCGTGGCTAAACTTTTACAAACTCTTTTAATGCCCCTGTGCTAATATCGCCCTCTCTCACAATCCGAGGCGGTTTAACAGTTAAATCAATCACCGTAGAGCCCTTTGACGGGGGAAGGTTACCAGAATCTACTATAAGGTCAACCCTGCCCTTAAATGTTCCGTAAATCTCATCGAAATTAAATAGATTCTCCTCTCCGCTTATGTTTGCACTCGTTGAAGTTAAGGGCTCGGATATGAGTTCAAATAATCGCCTTACAAACGGACGATTCGATATTCTCACCGCAACCTTTCTAGTTCCTGCTGAAATAATCTCAGGCAAACTCCTCTTTTGCATAAGCACGAGTGTGAGCGGACCTGGAAGGAATCTGTCAATGAGTTTGGAGGCCTCATCAGTAACCTCGACAAACTGAGAGAACATCTCTCTATCCTTTACCAGGATTGGAATAGGTTTTCCATAAAACCTCTCTTTTATGTCGAATATCCTTTTTACAGACTCCTCATTTATGGCAAGCGCACCTATACCGTAAAGCGTTTCTGTGGGATATATAATAATCCCGCCTTCTCTCAAGACAGACGCCGCTTTTTGAATTGATTCGGGATTATTCTCCTTGATTACTTCAGTCAAGCTTCTATTGTGGTTATCTATCAACCTTCTTTGCGGCTTCTTCGACCTTATGGAGTCCTGTGTGCAGAAGCCACGCAGAATTCGTATTTTATTCTCAACTCCTCAAGAAAGAGCTTTGCACATCCTCATTCATGATCTCTAAATCCGAATCGATACCCTACTATATATTCCAACCTTTGCCATGAGATCAAATTATACTGTTTACGTGGAGATTTCAAGAGGAAATGATCTCAGAATAAAATTCGAACAAAGTAGCGCTTAGATACGGCGTTGACAAGCGATTATCTCCTCATAGATAATCGTGTTTATAGGCTCACGAATGAGTTGGTATGAGATGATATAAATGAAGGGCTTAGCTATTGCATCATTTGTATTGGGAATAATAGACCCCCTGTTCTCTTCCTACCTCGGGTTGGGATTATTGCCTTCTATATTATCAGAGATTAGCAGGCCAATGGCTATTTCAGGTCTAGTGCTAGGCTTGTTGGGAA
>CAYMEO010000108.1:0-4376 GCA_964389705.1 uncultured Spirochaetia bacterium | reverse complement strand
AAATTAAAAAGGATTTAGAAACACCTAAAGAAAAACTGACTAATACCACAAAGGAGCAGCCTTTTAACTCTTCCCCTATTCAGTTTTTATCTCAAGACCCAAAGGAATTTCGAGGATCAGAAGACGTAAACAAAAAAGAGGGTAGAATGAAAGATAGCCTATATAAATAGACAAACAAAGACAGAGTGATACATTTAAATAACAATTTTGATTCATTCCACCTGAATACCAAGACAAACTGATAAATGAAAGTAGGTAGATTTTATTTGTCATTTAATTCCTAAAAATCAACTATATATAAATGCAAATCACTTTGGCTCTCTATACTAAAAAGAGAGCATTACGCATTGAGATTATGTATCATATTATTATGTGAATGGGACAAAAAGGAGGCAGGGGAAATGAGAAAGATAATCGCATTTACCACTATACTGAGTCTTATCACAATTCCCAGCCTGTGCCTTGCACAAGACGAATTTACAATATCGGGTAGAGTAGAAGGGCTTGAGAACGGTATTCTTAGCCTGAGAGAGCCTAACGGTGAGATCTTCAATGTCGCAGCAAAGAATAGCCAACTTGGTGGAATAGAGGTAGGCGACAGCGTTGTTGTAAGAGTTTCAGGCGGCTGGGCAACCTCTATTGTGAAGACTGGAAAGGCCCAGATGAGGCAACAAACAAAGCATGTAACTGCCACCACAGTAGTTGCTGCACCAACTGAGATTATAGGCGAGGTCACTCTAGTTGGTGATAGAATACTCAAAGTAAAAGACGACAGCACACAAATGGAATATGAATTTACAGCCCCTCCGGATAAATTGAGCGACATAAAAACAGGATATAGGGTAGAAGTCAGAGCAATCAATGGCAGGGTCTTGTCACTAATCAGGTTGGGTATGCCTATTCAGTCTGAATCCGAGTCCTCTCAGAGATGGAGTGTTACTAAATACCCTGAAGAGGTGAAGAGACCTCCTTTGCCACCTTCAACGCCCTCCGAGGAGCGTGGAATCCCGCCCTCTGCGACCAGCGTCTGGATTCCAAGCCATTGGGAGTGGAATGGACACGAATGGGTGTGGGTTCATGGAGAATGGATGGAGCCCCCTAATGCTGGAGCAATCTGGGAGCCAAGTCATTGGGGATGGAATGGGCATGAATGGGTCTGGATTTCGGGTCACTGGAAGGAGCGGTAAGCTGCATTATTGGAATTTTCCCCGTTTTCTTCCAAAGACTTCCGTGCACAAGCAGTCACATAATAGATTAACAACTGTATGGACACATAGGAATCCGCCCATAATAGCGAGAACATAATTAGGGCAATCACAGGAATTGCTCCTCTATTTGAATGAACTACTAATTTTCATATCTGAGCCCACAGTGATATAATTGGTTGTTGAAGTCCATGTCCAATAAACCCGCAACCAGATCATTAAATTGGAAGAGGAATTTTGCCGATGAATTATTCCAGATTCTAGGCCCTGATGGGGTTATTACATCTCCAGAAGAGCTCATTGCTTATGAGTGCGATGGGCTTACAGGATATAGAGTAAAACCGATCTTTGTAGTTCTTCCTAGATCGGCAAAAGAGGTCTCAGATGTCATTAAGCTCTGCAATAGGGAAAATGTTCCATTCGTACCAAGGGGCGCTGGGACAGGGCTTTCAGGTGGGGCGCTTCCCACAGAAGACGGCGTCTTAATCTCGCTTTCGCGCATGAATCGCATATTAGAAATTGATATTCAAAATCAGCGTGTAGTTGTAGAGCCGGGCGTAGTAAATCTCTGGGTCTCAAATGCGGTAAGCGGGAGCGGATATTACTATGCCCCAGACCCTTCGAGCCAACTTGTCTGCACTATAGGGGGAAATGTCGCTGAGAATTCCGGCGGGGTTCATTGCCTAAAATACGGGGTTACAACCAATCACGTTCTCGGACTTGAAGTGGTTCTGCCGGATGGAGAGATCGTGGAATTTGGCGGGAAAATACCAGATCAGCCGGGATACGACATTGTAGGGCTGTTCGTCGGCTCAGAAGGACTCCTAGGGATTGTGACAAAGGTGACACTAAGAATCATAAGAAGACCCGAATCTATAAAAACCATTCTTGGGGCATTTGAAAAAATTGAAGATGCGGGAGCCGCTGTATCAGGGATTACGGCAAGGGGAATAATTCCGGCAGGGTTGGAGATTATGGATAATCTGAGCATACGTGCTGTAGAAGAGGCTGTCCATCCTGGATACCCACAGGATGCCGGGGCTATAATCCTGGTTGAACTGGACGGTCCAATCGCTGAGGTTGAAGCGCATACGCCCCTTGTAATAGACGTACTCAAGGAAAATAGGGCAAAAGAGATAAGGATCGCAAGGGATGCCGAGGAGCGGGCGCTATTTTGGAAGGGGAGAAAGAGCGCGTTTGCGGCAATGGGGCATATCAGTCCCGATTACTATGTCCAAGACGGCGTCATTCCGCGAACTAGACTCGCCGAGGTTCTCAAGGAGATTGAAAAACTCAGCATACGGTATGGACTGCGTGTAGCAAATGTTTTTCACGCAGGCGACGGGAACCTACATCCACTCATTCTCTATGATGCATCTAAAACCGGAGAGTTGGAAAAGGCAGAAGAACTATCGGGCGAGATTCTAAAGGTCTGTGTTGATGCTGGAGGGAGCATCACAGGGGAGCATGGCGTAGGATACGATAAAAAACGATTCATGCCCCTTATGTTCAGCGAACAGGATTTAGACACAATGTATCTAATCCGATGTGCATTCGATCCCAAAGGTCTTTGCAATCCGGGAAAACTATTCCCTACCCCGCGCTCTTGTGTAGAGGCGGGCAGGACACCGTATAGGGAACACCCTATTGAGAAATCGGGCTTGGGAGAGAGATTCTGATGTAGAGGAGATTCACTAATCGCCCCTACGAAAAAGCATGAAAGACCCTCTGAAAGAAATAGTCAATATCGTAGGTGAAGACCATTTATCAACCAAACCCGATTGCTATTCGGTTGATGGTAAAAGGCCGGATATTGTGGTATTCCCCGAAACTATAGAAGAAGTTTCTCAAATTATGAGAGTAGCATCACGTGAGTCCTTATCAGTCATTCCCTGGGGGGGAGGAACAAAGATCGGTTTTGGAAGAGAGCCGCAAAAAGTGGACGTTGTAATCTGTACAGGACGCCTCAATCGAATCATTGAATATGAACCTTTAGACCTTGTTGGGGTTGCGCAGTGCGGAATCCCTCTAAAGGATTTTCAAAAAACTCTAATTGGGAAAGGCCAATTCTTAGCCATTGATCCTTCTCACATAGAAAGTGGAGCAACGCTAGGAGGGATAATTGCTACGAATGATAGCGGACCTAGGAGACTCAGATATGGCACTATAAGAGAGTCCCTAATAGGGATTAAGGTCGTTCGTGCAGATGGAAGTATCGTAAAGGGCGGGGCAAAGGTAGTTAAAAACGTTGCAGGCTACGACCTCCCAAAGCTATTCGTCGGTTCCCTCGGCACGCTTGGAGTAATAGTTGAAGGGGCATTTCGCCTCTATGCAATCCCGGAGGACTCAGAAACCCTCTTGATTAGATCTCCAAACCTTGAGATAATACACGAAACCGTTTTTCTAATCTTAAACTCTTCTCTTGTTCCGAGTTGCATAGAGATTTTAAATCCTCCCCTTGTAAATGTTATCTCCGATAAACTAAATCTCAATTTGAAAGATGGAGAATATGCCGTTGCAGTTAGAATAGAGAGCGTAGAAAAAGCCGTGAAGAACCAGATCTCTAAATTAAAGGACATTTGCAGAGAAAAAAAGGAAGAATGGATCTCACTTGAAGACAAACAAGAAGAAACGCTCTGGCATGAAATCAGGGAGTTTCCCTGGAGGGCTTACGCCGACAAGATAGCTTGCAAGGCGGGCGTTCTTATTACAGATATTCCAAGGGTTCTTCAAGGCTTAGAGGAATTATCCAAGACCTCTGGACTTAAAGTCTACACATCCGCAAGGGCAGGAATCGGAATTCTGGTTATTTCTATAGAAATAGGTTCGACAGGCCTAACAGGGGAGGAGATTTTATCAATAGCTGAATCTATCAATTCGATTCGTAATTTAGTCAATTCTCTAAAAGGCACTTTGGTTATACAATGGGCTCCTCTCTCCTTAAAATCTCAAATAGATATATGGGGCGAATTGGGGACACCAATTAACATAATGAAAAGATTGAAGGCCCTCTTTGACCCAAATTCCATACTTAACCCGGGAAGGTTCATCGGAGGAACCTAATATAGTTGCCCGGGGTTAAGACAATATAATATTTTTCATAGAAAAATTGGTTATAAACTAACGTGAGTTTGATGAAGGAATTAAAGAGCCATAGGGACATAGGAGTTG
>CAYMEO010000107.1:0-6671 GCA_964389705.1 uncultured Spirochaetia bacterium | reverse complement strand
GAGGCAACCGCCTTGGGACTATATTCACACACAAGACTCTCTACTTATAAACAGTGTCCCTACAGGTATAAACTCAGATATATAGATAAAATCCCAGAAGAGACGAAAACGATAGAGCAGTTTATGGGTTCAAGGGTTCATAATGCCCTTGAAAGGCTCTATAAGAATATAATCTCTGCCAAGATAATACCGCTTGAAAGGATCATTGAATACTATCACAGGAATTGGGAAAAGGAATGGGATGATAATATAAGATTTGTAAACAAGGAGTTATCTAAAGAGGACTATAGAGAACTCGGTGAGAGATGTATACAGGACTATTATGAGAGTTACTATCCGTTTAACCAATCTAGGACTATACATGTAGAGAAGAGGGTTTCTTTTGCCCTCGATAAGGATGGAAGGTGCAAGATACAAGGCTATATAGACCGCCTTGCCATTGCCCCTGATGGCACTTATGAGATTCATGATTACAAGACAAATAAGAGCCTTCCCACTCAGAGAGATAAGGATGAGGACAATCAGCTTGCCCTCTATCAAATAGGCGTAAAAAGTATGTGGAGCGACGCCCACTCCATTAGGCTCATCTGGCACTATTTAGTGTTTAACAAGGAGATATCATCATATAGGACAGATGAAGATATTGACAGATTAAGAGTTGAGCAAATCGCACTTATCAATGAGATAGAATCCGCAACGGAGTTTCCTCCCCAAGAGTCTTCTCTCTGTAGCTGGTGCTCTTATCAATCAATATGCCCGCTGCGGAAACATCTCTTTATAATGGAGCGCTCTCCCAAAGAAGGAGCCTCAAAAGAAGAAGGGGCTCAACTTGTAGACAGACTCGAAGAGCTTCAGTCTCTGAAGAAGAAGATTGAGGCCGAGATAGAGGAAACAAAAGAGTCTTTAATTACATATGCTGAAAGGGAGGGAATAGATAGGGTTTTTGGAAGCACCAAGGTGGCAAAGATTGAGAGAGAGACCAAGATTAATTTTCCTGATACGGGTGATGAAAAGAGGGCACAGCTTGAGAACATGATAAAGGAATCAGGGAGATGGAATGAGGTGTCATTGCTTAATGTAAGAAAACTCGCCACAATAGTTAAAGAAGGCGAGTGGGATAAAGACATTACAAGTAAAATCGAGGGATTTATAGAGAGAAAGGAGAAAAAATCCGTAACGCTGGTCAAAAAGAAAAATGTAAATATCTAATTTGATCTAGCATAAATGACTTATCCGACCCCTCACTTCTTCAATCTCCAAAGTAGGGGGTGAGAAAATGAAAGGCCTTGATAAAGGGAGTATTATCAAGGGGGCTTACTGGCCAGAGCCTGTAGAAATCAAGCTCATTGAGGAGGCTGGTGGATATATCCATATTATGGGTGTTACCACAGTCTCCCGATCCCATATTGACCAGGTTATCCCCCACGATGAGATTTCAAAATTTACTGTTGTAAGCATAGGCACAACCTGTTCGGAAGAGGCGTGGAAGGTCTTTCTATCTCTAGAGACAAAGCGCTATCGTTTTGCCTCTCTTTATGACCCATTGCTTGCGATGAATACATCAAAGGTTGATCCACTTCCACATCAGATTGAGGCTGTCTACGGTTATATAACAAAGCTTCCGAGAATTCGCTTTTTGATTGCCGATGACCCAGGTGCGGGTAAGACCATAATGGCCGGGTTAGTTATCAAAGAACTAAAGCTCCGCAATCTTGTGAAAAGAATATTGCTTGTGGTGCCTGGCCATCTTAAAGACCAGTGGAGAAGGGAGTTATCAGAGAGATTTGAAGAAAAATTTATTGTTGTTGACAGGGGTCTCCTGGATGCGCTTTATGGGGAGAATCTATGGCTTAGGGAAAAGCAGATTATTACATCTATGGATTTTGCAAAGAGGGATGACGTTATTCCTTCAATCTCTGCTGCCAATTTTGATTTGATTGTTGTTGATGAAGCGCATAAGATGAGTGCATATCGCTATGGGGACAAGCTAGAAAAGACCAGCCGTTATATGCTAGGAGAGAGGCTCTCACGTAATACAACACATCTTTTGTTTTTAACGGCAACGCCCCATAAGGGAGACACTGAGAACTTTCGGTTGTTTCTTGATCTGATTGAGCCTGGGTTCTTTGCCACAACCGAAATGGTTCAGGAATCCATTAAAAACAAAGACAATCCTCTATTCTTAAGACGGGTTAAGGAAGACCTAAAGGACTTTGATGGTAAACCGCTTTTTTTGCCCAGGCATGTGATAATAAAGAACTTTAATCTGGGATCAGACTCTCCAAGGGAGAAAGAGCTTTACAATGAGCTATCAAAATACGTCAACACACAGTATAACAAGGCGCTAATTAGGGATAAAAAAAGGAACGTTGCCTTTGCCCTTGTGATCCTGCAGCGCCGCCTGGCATCGAGCACATACGCTTTACTCAGATCTCTGGAAAGGAGAAGAGGGCGACTAAAGGATTTAATTGAGACAGTAGAGAAAAGGGGCGTCGTCCCGAACTATAGTCTCGATATGGATACGGTTGAGGATATGAGCGAGGAAGATAGATGGAGGGAAGAGGCGATATGGGAAACGCTGAGTGTTGCTGAGAATAGAGGGGAGCTTGAAAAAGAGATTAAAACAATCGAGGAACTCATCGAACGAGCTAAGAGCATAATCCGAAACGAGGAAGAGATTAAACTGAGAGAACTCAAAAACTCCCTTGAGGAGTTAGCTCAAAAATATCCTGAGCAAAGTGATAAGAAAATTCTAATTTTTACCGAATCACGGGATACGCTTGATTACCTTGAAAGGAAGATCAAAGAGTGGGGATACACCATAAATACCATTCATGGCGAAATGAATCTGGAAGAAAGGATTAAAGCCGAGAAAATTTTTAAAAACGAGACACAGGTCTTAGTGGCAACTGAGGCGGCTGGTGAGGGTATAAACCTTCAGTTCTGCCATCTCATGGTCAATTACGATATTCCCTGGAATCCCAATCGGCTTGAACAGAGAATGGGGAGAATCCATCGCTACGGACAGCAAAAGGAGGTCTATGTATTTAATCTTGTTGCAGAGGATACAAGGGAAGGTAGGGTGCTCAGCAAGTTGTTTCAAAAGCTGGAAGAAATCAAGGACGCACTAGGATCGGACAAGGTATTCGATTGTCTGGGTGAGTTAATGCATGATAAAAACCTCTCACAACTCCTGCTCGAAGCTGCCGCTAATGCAAGAAGCGTTGATGAGATACTAAAGGAGATTGAGATTACAGTAAATGAGGAATACATCGCTAAGGTGAAAGAGAATCTAGGGGAGAGCCTCGCTACCCGATTCATTGATTATACGCGTATAAAGGAAATGGCGCATCAGGCACGAGAACACAGGCTTATTCCCGAATATACACAGAGTTTCTTCAAAAAGGCGTTTGACAAATCGGGAGGGAGATTCCGGGAGATTAAAGACGGTTTCTTAGCCATAGATTCGGTTCCCTATGAAATTAGGAAGATCGGTGAAGAGGATAACTTTAAGAGATCATACGGAGAATTGTTAAAGAGATACCCTAAGGTAACCTTTGATAAGGAAATAGCATTTAAGAATCCCGACGCAGAGTTCGTTTCATTTGGTCATCCACTATTTGAGGCCATCATGGTCTGGGTGGAGAGGACATTTTCAGACTCTCTACTTAAAGGAGCTACATTCATAGACCCTGACGGAAGGATGGACGGATACATTCTCTTCTATGAGGGCGAGATTAGAGACGGTACTGGTAATTTAGCCGGGAAACGGCTCTTTAGCTTCTATGTAACTGACAGAGAAGTAAAACCAATCTCTCCGGCTATTATATGGGACCTTAAGGAGGGTGAAAATACTGATAAAATCTCGGTTAACATTGAAGACCTCAAAAATCGCGCATTAAGCCATGTAATTCAAACGCTTGAGCATTACAAGGAGGAGCTTCTCGGAGAGCGCAAGAGGCAATCAGAAATCAAGCAGAAGTACGGGATTAAATCACTGGATCATCTTATCTTAGAAATTGACAGGGATTTGATTTCTCTCTATGACCGTAAGAACCGGGGAGAGAGCGTTGATCTTGCCATCCGAAACAAGGAAGAGAGGAAAGCGGAGTACGAGAGGGCGCTTGTAGAACTCAAGGAACAGATTGAAAAGGAAAAGAGCCTCAGTATGAACATGCCTCAATTCATTGGCGTTATAAGGGTAAAACCGGCGGAGGTGGTTGAAAGCCCTATGCAGAGCGACAGAGAAATTGAGCAGATAGGCATGGATGTTGCGATGAGATATGAAAGAGAAAACGAAAGAGCGCCCGAAGATGTCTCTTTACAAAACCTGGGCTTTGATATTCGTTCAACCGATAGAGATGGTATTGTGAGATACATCGAGGTTAAAGCAAGGGCAGGCATGGGAGATGTGGCTCTAACACAGAACGAATGGTTCAAGGCAAAGAGGTTTAAAGGCGATTATTACCTGTACGTGGTTTTAAATTCGGCAACAAAACCTGAGCTTATCGTTATTCAAAACCCCGCCGAGAGGCTTAATCCCGAAGAGAGAGTCGAGGTAGTTCGATATATTATTTCTGAGGGGGAAATAATAGAGAAGGGGGAGTTTACATGAACTCTATTGAATTGTTTTGGCTAAAATATTAATATTGGAAGTATTAAACGTGTCCGATGAATAAGCAGGACACGGACGCCAGCGGCTTACGGTAGAAGGCATCCAAATCCTGCCTAGACGTCGGATTTGTTAAGCAGGGGTAAAAATTAATGGAGACTTTAAATATAGAGGAAAACCTAAGTAGGGACTTGAATTTCGTTAAGGGCATAGTTAAAGCCGTTTCTCTGCTTATTAGCCCAATATCCGAAGGTCTGGGAAATAAGTCGAGAGAGAGGATTGCCGTTGAAATAAAAAAGGAACTGGATCATTATGTGGAGAAGTACTTGAATATCTTTTTGGACCTTGCCAAGCGGTACAACTATCTTTTAGAGAATCCAGACGAGGTTGGTATGGTTCTATCGCCGGAGGAATACGAGGGTAGGATAAGGGATATGGAAAAGGGGTTTAGAATGGTAAAAGAGAACTTGGAGGAGATACAGGGTGTTTATAAACTAATATCCACACTAGTAGATGAAGATATGGTTCCTGACGAACTAAATAGTATGATTGAGGATATAAACTGGATTTTGGCTAATAAGAAATGGGCTAATCAAGACGATATAAAAAAATCCGAAGAAGACTATAATGCGGGAAGGTTCATAGTTGTATGAAATTATAATCCCCAACCATATAGAAAAGAAGCTTGAAAGGTATGGCAATATAAAAGAGAGATTCTATAAGAAGGTTAACCTATTTAAACAAAATCCATCTCATCCATCTTTAAGGTTTAAAATATACGAAGGTGTTCCCAATACATTCGAAATCAGCGTAAATATAAGCTTTAGGGTTTTACTTAAAAAGATAGGAGAAAGGCGTTTCGAGATTGTGGATATAGGCTATCACGACATTCTGGATAAATATGGTAAAAAATAGCTACTGGTGGAGTCTGTATAATGAACAACAAAGACAAGCGCTTCATCGAGGATTCATTTCCAGTTAAAGAGGTAAGCGTAGAATCGGCGCGTGAGAAAAACATCCGGCACGGTCATATCTCAACCCTTCACATCTGGTGGGCAAGGCGCCCCCTTGCATCGTCGAGAGCAACCAGTTATGCCGCACTGATTCCGGCGTCAAAAGGCCTGCCCTTGAGTGTAGCGAAGGGAATCGTCGAGTGGAATAAGAAAAGGGATTTTATTATCAGCCTCTCAAAATGGGAGAATTCCCTCAATCAATCCCTAATTGAGAGGGCAAGAAGAGACATTCTTGAGGCAAATGGAGGGAAACCGCCAAAGGTGCTTGACCCTTTTGCAGGTGGAGGGGCAATACCACTTGAAGCACTTAGGCTTGGTTGTGAGACATACGCAAGCGATTACAATCCAGTTGCCGTTCTAATCCTAAAATGCACACTTGAATATCCTCAGAAGTATGGAAAGCCGGGTGAAGTTGAGATGGAAGTTAATGAGTTTGGGAGTAAAAAGAAGAAGGTTAGAGTCGAAAATAAACTTCTTGAGGATGTAAAAAAATGGGGCAGTTGGGTTTTAGAAGAGGCAAAGAAAGAGATCGGTAGATTTTATCCTGAAGAGAATGGCTCGATTCCTGTTGGCTACATCTGGGCAAGAACTATTCCCTGTCAGAATCCCTCATGCAGAGCGGAAATTCCTTTAATGCGCCAATTTTGGCTTGCGAAGAAGGGTAAAAAGAAGGTTTCTCTGTATCCTTACGTTGATAATAATGTAGAGACGCATTTTAATGCGTCTCCAAAGAATTTCGTTGGTGATACAGATGTAGAGATGCGATTAATCGCGTCTCTACAGAAAATAAAATTCAAAATCGTGGGTACAGGATACGAGAAAATGCCTGAGAATTTCAATCCGGAAAATGGCACAGTTTCGAGAGCCGTTGCCGTCTGCCCCGCCTGTGGTTCGGTTGTGGACGATAAAACTACGAGGAGGCTTTTTCAGGAGGGGAAAGCAGGGCAAAGGATGGTTGCCGTTGTTCTACACAAAAAAGGTGAAGCCGGAAAAAAATACCGCGTGGCTACGGATGATGATTTAGAGGTTTACAAGAAAGCCGAGGA
>CAYMEO010000106.1:0-6689 GCA_964389705.1 uncultured Spirochaetia bacterium | reverse complement strand
CCTCTTCATTTGTGTTACCTCCTTAGAGTTTATTAATTTAATATTTAATTAATTAGATGTAAGTTTAATAAGAAAGGATTCAAAAGAACTTAAGATAAGAGACAATAAATCAAGTTTAGGATAGGAAAAGACTCTACTAATAGTAAACCTCTCTACGAAGGGAAGCAGCGACCAAAGAGCCTAAGCAGACGTATTTTCCCCTTGATGCGGATTTTTCCCAGAACCAGTGCCCACACGATACTACGTTCCTTGTTCAAGAATCCAAGCCAGGTTTCACTATCGGCAGTGATATGAATATCGGCTTTTCCAATGTGCCCATCGTGAACCTGAATCGTTTTGTTCTGAATAATAACAGTTGACTCGCATGGCTCATCGCCGGTAAAAGTGAAATGATAAACCGCATCGAGTCCCTCTGATTGGTTCCTCTGAAACGCAATCGGGAGTCCCCTTAAAAAACCCCTTATTGAAGTAGATCGAAGTCCATTTGAGACCCGTTTGGTAGCCTTGTGGGGAAAGCGATGGGTCACATACGCCTCAGCATCGGAGTGAGGAACAACATACACAACCTCTTGCTTATCTTGTAACGGTCTGACAATGTCATTTAGATAGGTTTTTCGGTCTTCGAGAAATGGTCCAATTACGTCCTCTCCTGCCGGACATACTGCAACACAGTAAGCCGCCTTATAGTTCGCGCCGTACGATAAACTCTGCCACATTGATACCGTTTCAGAATCGCTGACCCTGCTTCGATAATCCCTCGCATTCTTACTATCGGCAATCCTCTCGACCCAGTCTGCGAATCCTCCCATAAACTCCCGATAGTTATGTGTGTAACACGCTGAGAAATTGAAGTGACCGTCGGGTCCAATGGCTCCGGTGGGGCATGCCGCCACGCATAGCTTACACTCAACGCATGGGTTGTAGTCTATCTGTTTGCTATATGTGGTGACATCCGTATCAATGAGGATTGTCCCCAAGAGAATGAAGCTTCCGAACTTTGGATGGATTACATTGCGATGTATCCCCATCTGACCAAGGCCCGCTGCAACTGCAATGAGCTTGTGTGAGACCACCCAAATTTTGCTGGTATTCCATCGGTTCATCTCCATGGGAAAACCCATAGCTGGGTTAAGCGCTCGGATGCCATGTGCTTGTAACTCTGAGACGATGTTGTGACAGACCTCATTGACATAATCCCCGACCTGATGGAACTCGGTGTTTGCGATTGAGCGAGCAGGACTACGGATCGGCTCATGGTTCATACGACAGACAATGCTCACAAGCGTTTTTGTATGTGGAAACACAGTCAGTATATCCGTACGATCTTTATCAATCTCAGGTCTGTCAATCTCAACGAAACCGACATCATCGGCACCCGCTTCTAGGCAAAGCACGCGTAACCAGTCCGTATCGAGTTTGGATGGCGATGGTGTTTTATGATCTGTCTTTAACCTCTGCTTGTAGCGTCTTACAGTTGGGTGTTCCTCAAGCTTTACCATCTTTTAATCCTACTTGCATTCAATAGCTACTCTTACTAAATCTTCAAGTTTTTGATCCAACATATTTGCGACCGAAACAATTTTATCGTCACCAAACTGACCAATATAGTGAAGATGGTTTATCATACTCAAGGTGAGTTTTTCCTTGGTCATCTTCATAGATCAATACTCTCAATGGAACGTGGAGACCAGCAGCGAGGTTGTGTTCTGTCATCTGGATTGCTATCAATGGGTTTCCGATGACGTACTGCATGGCCTTTTTATCTTTCCCAAATATAGATAGCAGACCCCCATGATTTATTGTTCCGAAAAGCATAAATCCACTTTTTTTGCCAGCCATCTTCTCGATTTTTGACTTGACGTTTTCGGCATTTGAAAAGCCGACAGGAAATGACTCAACAACTTTAAGATCAAATTTACCGAGTTGCTGTTCAAAGGTGTTTGTGACCTCAGCGAATCCTTTATCGGATTCCACTTGAACGTGATTTACTGTAAATGTCGAAGTTATCATATGATTTCCCTCCTTTTTATACTTATTTCTTTAGTGTATATACACGTTTATAATTAAAAAATTTAAGTCTTCTTACTCACCAGCAATACTACCTCTCCTAAATCTGCTCTTAGGGAATTCCAGCGTTTCTGACCCAATCCCTTGACAACACGGGATTGAGCTTTTTCCCACAGAGGAATCGCCTTTGATAAAACATCTTTACCACGCGTCGTCAGAGTAACAACCCGTGTGCGATGGTCATCTCCCGGCACGACCTTAATCAATCCCTTTTTTTCCAGAGGTCTTAGGTTCCGAGTCAAAGTGGTTCTGTCCATTACTCCTATCTCTGCCAGACGTGTCACGGTTATTGATCCGAGCATCATAGTCGCTATCAAAAGCGAGAACTGGGTAACTCTTAAACCCATTGGCCTGAGTGCTTCATCATAGAGCTGAGTGATTGCACGAGTGGCCTTTCGTAGGTTAAAACAGGCACAGTCCATACATTTCGCTACTGTTAGCCTGTTTATCTGTTGTTCTATCGTTCTTTCGCCTTCGAGTTTTTTGCTCATATCAAGCCATCTCAATTTTTGTATAATACGAGTATATACACCTATTTTATAAATGTCAAATAATTTCTAGAACTGGCAAAAACTTATTATAGTATAATCGGTTAATTGTGTTTCTTTTAGACTTTCTTACAATTTTACTTATGATTTTCCTTCCAAATATTAATCTTAGTAACTCCGTTGTACTTGCGGTTTATCTATGGGAAAGCTAAAATATCCCTTATCGGTGCTTGGCATGAGGAAGAATTTATCTATATTTGCCCTTACTTTCGCTCTTCTCTTTAGCGTATTAGGTTCTCAAGCGGATTCCAATAAGAGGATAATTCTTATACAAGTCGATGGGATGATAAATCCTGCTACCCTTGATTACATACGGACTGGAGTTGAAAGTACTAAGAAAAGTTCTGCCGAGGCTCTGATAGTACTCCTTGATACGCCAGGTGGGCTTCTTTCATCTATGAAGGAGATCGTAAAGCTGATATTGAACTCTCCCGTACCCGTCATAATTTATGTCTATCCAAACGGTGCTACGGCTACCTCTGCAGGGGTATTTATAACGCTCTCAGCACACATTGCAGCTATGGCTCCCGGAACGAGTATAGGCGCCGCACATCCGGTAATGCTATCTCCGGGCGGAGGGGAGGAACAGCAGAGGGGCGGTGATAAGGGAGGCAGTGAGCAGAATAAGTTCAACGAAAAGGTTGAAAATTTTGCTTCTTCGTTTATAGAGAGCATTGCCGAGAAACGGGGGAGAAACGCTAAGTGGGCAATTGATGCTGTAAGAAACAGCGCATCAATTACTGCTGCGGAGGCTTTGAAGAAAAACGTGATTGATCTTATCTCTCCCAGTTTAGATGATCTCATTAATCAAATAGATGGACGCAGGGTTGAGCTTCCAAGCGGTAAAAGGGTGCTCCATACAAAAGGGGCTGTCATTGAAAGACTGGATATGAATGTTAAGCAAAAGTTAATTGATACACTGAGTACACCTGACATTGCATTCCTATTGATTTCTCTCGGTTCGCTTGGACTTCTCATAGAACTCTATAATCCGGGATTGATTTTTCCCGGTATAGCCGGGGCGATTTGTCTTCTACTTGGACTCGTTTCCCTTCAGACGCTTCCATTTAATTATGCCGGACTCGCCCTGCTTATTCTCTCAATCATCCTCTTTGTCTCTGAGATTTATTTGACTAGCTATGGGCTTCTTACAGTCGGCGGAATAACGAGTTTCATCTTAGGGGCACTTCTACTTTTTAATACCCCAGAGTCCGATGTGAGGGTTGGTCTCAGTGTTATATTAAGTGCGGCCCTTGCTATTGGGCTTTTCTTTCTCTACGTTGCCTACTATCTTATAAAAGCCCAGCGCTCCAGGGTATCTATGGGGATTGAATCATTAATAGGAAAGGAGGGAGTGGCTACAACAAACATAGAAAGGAGTGGTAAGATTTTCATTCAGGGAGAGTACTGGGATGCTGAAAGCGATGAGGCAATCGACAAAGGTAGTAAAGTAAGAGTGGTTGAGATCAAAGACAATTTTAGGCTGAAGGTGAAAAAAGCCACTTAAAGAGGAGGAGTGATACATGACGGGTACTTTTATATTTATCGCTTTTATAGCGCTCTTTATCCTTTCAGGTGTTAAGATTTTAAAAGAATATGAACGCGGAGTGGTGTTTAGACTGGGAAGAATAATTGAGCCTAAAGGACCTGGGATTAGATTTATTATCCCTGGAATTGATAAGATGTTAAAAATCAGCTTGCGGGTAATTACGTTAGATGTTCCCCCACAGGATGTTATAACAAAGGATAATGTTTCCGTTAAGGTTAGTGCTGTTGTTTATTTTCGTGTTGTTGATCCTGTAAAGGCTGTAATCCAGGTGGAGAATTATCTCTATGCTACATCTCAGATTGCACAGACAACGCTTAGGAGTATTTTGGGACAGGTTGAACTCGATGAACTCCTTGCGGAGAGGGAAAAACTAAATGTTCGCCTTCAGGACGTTATAGATAAGCACACCGACCCCTGGGGAGTCAAGGTTTCACTTGTTGAATTAAAATACGTTGATCTTCCCCAAGAGATGCAGCGGGCAATGGCGCGTCAGGCTGAGGCTGAAAGAGAAAGGAGGGCAAAGGTTATAAACGCCGAAGGTGAGTATCAGGCTGCGGCAAAACTCGCCGAGGCATCGAGCATACTTTCTCAAAACCCCATGTCGCTTCAGCTTAGATTTCTTCAGACACTTGTCGAAGTGTCATCGGAGAAGAATTCTACAATCGTATTCCCAATTCCAATTGACCTTTTAAAGCCGTTTCTTGAAAGGTCATCAAAGTGATTGCATTACCCAAATCCCTCTCCTTCAAAGGGGAAGAGAACAAAAAAAGTAATTAAGGTATTCTCAGAATTATACAGTTAATTATACAATTATGGCTCAATGGGGCCGCTATTTATTTCCCCTTTCAATGAATAGGGGATTGGGTAGAGGCTTTATTTGTTTTCTGGCAAACTATAGTTATAATAGTCTGCTGAATGTCGAAGTTATATCTTGTTTTATTTCTTCTTTTCGCGTTGTCACTTGCTTCATGTAAACCATCTGGTAAAGAATCTGATTCATCCGTAGACGAATACTCAAAATACGATAATGCCGAGCCTGTTGACGGGGATTGGCTTATATATAATCTTGGAGAGGAGCCGGGAACCCTAAACCCAATTACTGCTACGGATGCCTATCAAAGTACGGTTAATGATGGAAATGTTTATGAAACACTAGTCAAGAGAGATAATAAAACACTAGAGATCATTCCACTTCTTGCAGATAGGTGGAAGATTTCAGACGATAGGCTCGTCTATACGTTTTTTATTCGAAAGGGTATAAAGTGGCACGATGGGGTTCCATTTACCGCGCGCGATGTGGTTTTTTCTTATAACAAAATAATGGACCCAAGTGTTGATGCCCCTCACCTTAGGAGTTACTACAAGGACATAAAAAAGGTTGAGGCGCTCGGTGACTATACAGTGAGGTTCACCTATGCAAGACCCTATTTTTTAGCCCTGGAATTCTGTGGCGGAATGCCAATAGTTCCTGAGCACATATTTAAAGACGGAGATTTTAACACCAATCCCGCAGGGAGGGCTCCTGTCGGAACAGGTCCATACAGGTTTCTAAGGTGGGATACGGGAAGGGAAATAGTTCTTGAGCGGAATGAAAACTACTGGGGAAAGAGGCCCCATATAAAACGAATCATTTTTAAATTGATTAGCGATCCTACGGTAGCCCTTCAGGTACTAAAGCGGGAGGAAATTGACTTGACCGGACTTACGGCAATACAGTGGGCAAGACAAACCTCATCTCAGAGGTTCAAGAAGAACTTTAATAAACTCAGCTACTTCACACCGAACTACAGCTTTATAGCATGGAATATGAAAAGGCCGTTCTTTTCGGACAGGCGTGTAAGAACCGCAATGACATATCTTGTAGATAGGAAACTGATTCTTGAAAAGATTCTCTACAATCTGGGGGAGGTCGTTACAAACCCCTTTTATATAAACAGCCCGGAGTATGACCACTCAATAGAGCCTTATCCCTATGATCCTGAGAAGGCGAAAAGGCTCCTTGATGAGGCCGGATGGATAGACCATGACGGCGATGGAATCAGAGATAAAAATGGGGTTAAATTTGATTTTGAATTCCTTATCCCAAGTGGTTCTGTGACCGGTGAGCAGATCTCTACTATTCTGAAGGAGGAACTCAAGAAGGTTGGGATCAGAATGAACATAAGAAAACTCGAGTGGGCAGTCTTTACAAGGCAGCTTGATGAAAGGAAGTTTGATGCCGTAACGCTTTCATGGGCTATGGGTGTAGAGTCTGATCCATATCAGATTTGGCATTCCTCGCAGGCTGAAAAGGGGTCTAATTTTGTAGGCTTTAAGAATAAAGAGGCAGATCGGTTGATAGAAGAGGCGCGGACTGAGTTTAACAGAGAAAAGAGAATCGAGATTTACAGAAGGTTTGCTGAAATTGTGAATGAAGAGCAGCCTTATACGTTTCTCTTCTGCCGCAAATCAACCGTTGCTCTACATAAAAGATTTAAAGGAGTTAATGTTTATCCACTGGGGCTTGACCAGCTTGAATGGTTTGT
>CAYMEO010000105.1:0-6771 GCA_964389705.1 uncultured Spirochaetia bacterium | reverse complement strand
CATACTTTGGATCCCTCGGCCTAAATAATAAAAGCATTGTTCTTCTCCCCCTTTTTATTGAATTAGTTTTAAAAACCTAGTTTGGATTTTGGTAACCTTATTATATAATAAATGAGATTTCTTATCAATAAAGGGAGTAGAGCGATTCTTACGAGAAATGATAACTCTTCTGTCAATCAGAGAGGTGGATATGAATGAAGGCGGCTTTATTATAAGAAGCGAAGTGGAGGGGGAAAATGGCCAGTCGGTTATGTCTGCTGTTTATAACCCTTACAATAGATGCAATCTCTATAATTAGTGTAAGGGCTGAATCTCTACTTGGTCAAGAGATTCCAATCCTTGCAAAGCCATATGATAAATCTGCCTTTATTGATGTAAGAGATGACAAAAGGTCAGATATAATTCTTGAAAAAGAGTCTAAGCCTAAGTCGCTCTCTGATTTTGGGGATTTCCTCCGTGACACAGAAAATGCCTATGCCGGAATATGGGCGTTTCGCGTTGCGTATATAAGGATCAACTCATAATAGACCCTGTAACATGGTGGAAAAATATAACACACTTCCAAAACCACGAGCATCGAGGTTCTATTACATGGAATGATGGGGATATGTTTATAACAAACTGGATCAAACACCCCGTTTTCGGAGCGTCTGTTTATCTCTACTATAGGGCACGTGGATATGACCGTCCCACCTCAGCCATTGGTGCTTTTCTCCAAAGCACCCTTTTTGAATACGCCGTAGAGGGTATAGACCGTCCTCCATCACTTCATGACCTTGTTGTAACCCCGGCGGCGGGGATTCCCCTTGGGATAGTCCTTGAAGAGGCCTCAAATTGGCTAGAGAATAGGCAAAACGGGTTTCTAAGAGCCGCTAGCTATATAATAAATCCCTCAAAGATATTTTTCCGTGGGGATAATAGAGTAAACCTTGGACCAATTAGAAGTCAGTACATAGCGATTGGGTTTGATTGGTAAAGAATGGGGATTGATTTTCAAACACATTGTGTTAGGTTTTTACGTCCATGATAGATAAAAAGCTCGGATACAGGTTTAAGAATCCGAGCCTGCTTAAAACTTCCCTTACCCACAGTTCATTTGCCAATGAGGCCTCTGTAGAGAGCAATGAGAGACTTGAATTTCTTGGGGACGCTGTTCTCGGTTGTGTCGTTGCGCGATTCCTATATGACCGCTTTCCCGAAGCCTCTGAAGGGATGCTCTCTAGAATGAAGAGTGCCCTTGTAAGCAGGGTGAACTTTGCACGGTTTGCGCGCGAACTTGGGATTAATCATGAGATCCTGCTCGGAAAGGGGGAGGAACTCACGGGAGGGAGGGAAAGGGAGTCAAACCTTGCAGGTGCATTTGAGGCTGTTATTGGAGCGATCTATTTAGATGCCGGATACCGGAAGGCGTCTCAAATAATCTCCCGCCTTTTAAAGGACTGTCTTGAGAATAAAGAGATATTTATTGACTATAAGACACGGCTTCAGGAACTGGTTCAAAAGCACTATGGGACCAGACCTAAGTATAAAGTCATCCTTGAAGAGGGCCCCGCACATAGCAAGTGTTTCCACATTGAGGTAAAGGTTGGAAGGAGGGTTTTAGGCAGGGGTTCTGGAAAGAGCAAAAAGGAGGCGGAGCAGTCTGCCGCTAAAGAGGGGCTAGAAAATCTCAGTGTATCCAATCATTCCGAGTCATCTTCATAGATTCCGAGTTCCTCTATCTTTTTTGAAAGCGTGTTCCTGTTTATCCCAAGGATTGTAGCGGCCTTCTTTTTATTTCCTTTTGTAATCTTGAGGATTGCCTCTATTAGTGGTTTTTCAACCCGTTTTATAGCCGTGTCATAGATTCGGTGAGGGGACCCTTGATTTAAGTTGATCAAGTTTAGGATCTCTGTAACCACCAAATCGTCAAATGAGTTTTCCTTCTTCTTTGTACCGTCTAGGTATGGAACTGCCTCAAGGAGTGCATCGGGTGTAATCACTGTATCTGAACAGAGAACTAGTACGCGCTTTATTGTATTTTCAAGTTCCCTTATGTTTCCAGGCCAATTATACCTAAGGAGCATCTGTTTTGCCTCATCTGAAATTATGACTCCTTTTCTTCCCGTACCCAGCTGCTCTGCGTATTTTTGAACAAAGTGCTCTACGAGAAGCGGGATATCCTCTTTTCTCTCTCTAAGAGGTGGGAGCTCTATTGTTATGGTATTGATTCTGTAGTAGAGGTCCTTTCTAAAGGCCCCTTTTTCCATCTCTTTTTGTAGGTCTTTGTTTGTTGAGGCAATTACCCTTACATCTACCTCAACTGGTTTTTCGCCTCCGAGGCGATAGAACTGTTTTTCTTCGAGAACCCTAAGGAGTTTTGTCTGAAGCTCAATGGGCATATCTCCTATCTCATCCAGCAGGAGCGTTCCCCTATGGGCATCTTCAAATCTCCCTTGCTTTCTGATTGCCGCTCCCGTAAAAGCGCCCTTTTCGTATCCAAAGAGCTCACTTTCAAGGAGCTCTTTCGGGATCGCTGCGATGTTTACCGCCACGAATCTTTCGTTTCTCCTGTGGCTATCGAAGTGAATCCTACGGGCTACGAGCTCCTTTCCTGTTCCGCTTTCTCCCGTAATGAGGACTGTTAAATCCTTTTCAGCTATGCGCCCAATGGTTTTGTAGATCTTAAGCATAGCAGGGGATTTGCCAACCATCCCACCCTGTGGCTCCTGCTCTGCAAACTCTTTGAATTTGGCACTCAGGAGTTCAAGCTTTTTTGAGTTCTCATAGTTTTCTATTGCCCTTTTGGCGGTGAGCTTTACCTCATCTAAATCAAATGGCTTTGCAATGTAGTCGTAGGCCCCGCGCTTCATCGCCTCAATTGCGTTTTTTACTGTGTTTTGGGCGGTGATTATAATCACAGGAATATCAATTCCATTTGCCCTGAGTTCCTCGAGAACCTCAAGCCCATCTAGATCGGGCATCTTTATATCGAGTAAAATCAGTGAGAATCTCTCTGAATTTGCCTTCTCAAGGGCCTCAGCACCGTTTTCTCCGTACTTAACTGAATATCCTGCCTTCTCCAGGCACGTTCCCAAGACCCACCTTATGCTCTCTTCATCGTCTACTACTAAGATCTTCTTTTTCATCTCATAAATAACATAAAAATAGTATTGCTTGCGGCTGCCAACTATTTATATATTGGCAAATAAACCTTAAACACCGTTCCTTTTCCTAGTTCGCTCTCTACAAAAATGGCGCCTCCGTGTTTTGCTATAATTTGGTATGCAAGAAACAGGCCAAGTCCAGAACCCTCTTTTTTCGTTGTATAAAAGGGAGAGAAAACCCTCTCTAGGGCCTTTTTTGAAATCCCCACTCCGCTGTCTTTTATATACACAGATATGGCGTTTTCACCCCTGAGTTTGTAGTCAGTAATCCATCTTGTTGAAACCTCCACGGTTCCATTTCTCGGTATTGATTCATGGGCGTTTTTAATGAGGTTTAAAAATACCTGCTTAAGAGAGTCTCTGTCGCCTAGGACTGGGGGTAGGGCTAGGTCGTAATTCTCAATAAACTTAATCTCTTTGCCTCGGATGGATCTCGATTCGAGAAATAATATCTCCGAGAGGATTTGATGTATATTTACAGGCTCAAATACCTCTTTGGCAAACGGCTCAAGCTGTTTGAGCTTATCAAGGAGCGCACAGAGCCTATCTACCTCTTTTATAATTATTTCTGCACATCTTACAGTTGCTTTGTTTCCTTTCTCCTCAAAGAGTATCTGTGCCGCTCCTTTTATTCCACTCAGTGGATTTTTCAGTTCATGTGCAAGACCGAGAATCAGTTCTTCTAGTGTAGAGGCTGAATTTTTCTGAAGGTTTTTTCCACTCAAGAATTTTGTCCCCGCAAGGTCTTTTATCTGAAGAATCACACCCAATATAGTGCCTTTGTCAGAAAATAGAGGAGAGGCTACTGTCTGAATCGAGATTCTTTCTCCTCCTTTTAAGACTGGGTTAATCTCATCCCCGAATATAGTACGCTCTTCGCGGAGTGCTTTCTCTGCGATGCTCTCCATCTCTTCGGGCAGTATTTCGGAGGACAGTCTGCCACAGGCCTTCTCTCTTGAGATTTTAAAAACCATCTCTGCTGTATAGTTCATACTCAGGATAGAAAAGGATTCGTTGAGAACAATTATTCCCTCGGGAAGGGCATCAAAGAGATTCTGGAAAAAGTCCTCTTTACTCCTTGTAATTCCTTTCATCTTTTTGCAATTGATATACGAAAGTAAATCTTACTCAGAATATTATGGAGATTCAAACGACGCTGATGGCTTGACTTTAGTACTAATTCCTCTGTTGAGTAGAATATAAAGTATTATGAGAGGGGGGCTAATAATTACTTAATAATGAATTTTTGTAGATATATGATATTTTAATAATCAGTGATTTAAAAAGAAGGGGCCGGAATTTTATTTTTGTATGAGTTTTGATAATCCATAACTCAGTTCCGTCTGAGGTGTTATAATTTTGTAGGTTTGGGGATAAAGTATAAAGGGGGACAGATAAATGATAGATAAAGCTACTCAAATAGTAAAGAGAGAATGGGAAAAACTAAGACAGTCTTTTGAGATGTGTGGTGATATAGGAGATATTGATCTCGACGATCCTAATATTTCTAAATGGCTTATCAAGCAGGCATACGAGGGTTTTATATCGAATGTAATTGAAATGGATAGGAAGTTTCCTCAAAGTGGATATGCTACAGCCGAGGCTTTAAATGTATTTACCGTACTTGGTTCGATCGCCGCAGAAAGGCTTGGGCTTAATGAAGAGATGGCATCTTCTTTTGGAGTAGCCTATGCCTTTGTTCATACGGGGTTGGTTGCATACCATACATTAGAACCTAGGCAAATTCTTTTCTATAGGATGTTTTATCCATTAGGAGTAATAAGCTGCGATCTCGATCCATCATTGTTGAAGACTAAACTAAAAATCGTCTTTGAGAGATTCAAGATTTGGCAGAATGATCCTCAAATATATACACAGGACATTGCTCGGCTTCAAAGATTGGCAGATGTATGGAAAGAATGGAATGAGATAAACGAATAAAAAACTAGGAATGCTTTTAATCTCCTAATAAGGTTCCCTCTTTGATTCTTCTTCCTCTTAGGAAGGCCTCTGTTTTTAATCTTTTCCCTCCCTCTATTTGAATCTCTAAAATATCAAGCGCGCCGATTCCAGTTGCCACTGTCAAGGCTCCGGAATTGGATTTTATTACCTCCCCCGGCCTACCTTTTCCCGAGGTAACACCGGCCTTATATATCTTTAAGAGTTTTCCTTCAAGCGTTGTATAAGCCCCTGGCCAGGGAAGGGCACCGCGAATCAGGTTTCTAATCTCTTCGGCCGATTTTTTCCAATCTATTTTTCCGTCCTCTTTTTTAAGCATAGGCGCGTAGGTGGCTTGAGAATGGTCTTGAGGAATTGGGTTAAGCTTTCCTTTCTTAAGGAGACTTATAGTTTCAATTAGAACCTCCGCTCCCATCTCGGAGAGCTTCCTGGACAGGGTCTCTCCCGTGTCTTCATCATCAATTGGCATCTCCCTTTTGAGGAGGATGTCTCCTGTGTCCATGCCTTCATCCATCTTCATTGTTGTGATTCCTGTGGTCTTTTCCCCTCTTATTATCGCCCAGTTAATTGGCGCCGCGCCTCTATACTTAGGAAGGAGGGAGGCATGGACGTTTATACAGCCATATGGAGGAAGGTCAAGTATATTTTTTGGCAGTATTTTCCCATATGCAGCAACACAGATTAAATCTGGTTTGAGTTCCTTGAGCTTGTCAAAGAACTCCTCCGTTTTGATCTTCTGTGGCTGCAAGACGGGAATACCGTGTTTTTCGGCAAGAACTTTAGTCGGAGGCGCCTTAACCTCAAGCCCTCTGCCTTTAGGTTTATCCGGCTGACAGACAACTGAAACAACCTGCTCCCCTGACTCTATCAGAGCCTTGAGTGAAGGCACTGCAAACTCAGGCGTTCCCATGAATATTATTCTCATTTTATTACAGAGTATATTGGTAAACCTAAAGCTGTTCAACTTAGATGGGGACTACCAAATAACCTTAAGTTGTGCAAACTTTTCAAAATGACGGAAGTCCCTATCGCGTGTGATTAGAGGGGTATCGTAATCCAGACAACTCTGAGCAATGACAGCATCCGCAACTCGAACTTTAAACCTTCTTACAAGAATTTTAGCCCTTGTCTTGCCTGCGCGTTCCCAATACCCCGGAAGTATATCTAACGTAGGTAATCCAAGAAGAGTATTTACAACTTGTTTAGGCAATTTTGGATCGCTAAGAATTTCAGTTAAAACTACTGGTGGCAGAATTAAAGCTTGGGCGTTTAGCGCGTCTTCGACGGCATTCACATCACTTCCGCTATCACCGCCAAGAAAAAGCAATCAATGAACTGCTGTCTACTGCGATCATTTTCAGTCGTGCTTAATTTCATCTATAGTTTTGGAGAATCTGACTTTGCCCTTCATATTTCGTAGCCGTTGAAACGACTTAGTCGCGGCGAGGAGCTGAAGACCGCGCCTGACAGTTTTGGATATTCCTTCCCCCGTCTGTGCTTGGGCGTTCTTTAGGAGTTCTTCTGGAACTTCAAACGTAATCTTTTTGGCGGTTCCCATAATCTATTCCTCGTAAAAATTAGCCTAATATATGCTGTATATATTACCATATGTCAATATGGTATAGAACATAGTCTACTGATTTCTCAAATAGTTGCTGTCCATCAC
>CAYMEO010000104.1:0-6902 GCA_964389705.1 uncultured Spirochaetia bacterium | reverse complement strand
GGAGATTGCCCGCACTGGGGTTGTTGCTATGGCAAGAGAAATTCAAAACTATAATAAAAAGGGGGGAGATACATGAAGGTCTACTATGATAAGGATACAAATATAGAGAAGTTAAAGTCGAGGAGGATTGCAATAATCGGCTATGGAAGTCAGGGGCATGCCCATGCCCAAAACCTGAGGGACAGCGGCATGAATGTAGTGGTTGGACTGAAAGAGGGGGGAAATAGTTGGGAAAAGGCTAAAAACGCTGGATTTAAGGTTCTTCCCGTAGATGAGGCTGCCAAATGGGCCGATATCGTAATGATTCTTGCTCCTGATTCGGCCCAGCCTGAGATTTATTCACGCCACATTGCGGGTAATCTCAATCCGGGAGATGCGGTTGTATTCGGCCATGGGTTTAATATTCACTTTGGACAGATTGTTCCACCGCCGAACGTGGATGTTTTTATGGTGGCTCCAAAGGCTCCTGGTCATACGGTTCGGAATGAATTTACGCAGGGGCGCGGTGTTCCGATGCTCATTGCTGTTTATCAGAATGCGACAGGACAGGCAAAAGAGATCGCCCTTGCCTATGCCGGAGCAATTGGGGGCGGGCGCGCGGGGATAATTGAGACTACATTTAAGGATGAAACTGAAACAGACCTATTTGGTGAGCAGTGTGTACTGTGTGGGGGACTGACGGCTTTGATTCTTGCGGGTTTTGAGACACTGGTTGAGGCCGGTTATCCTCCTGAGATGGCTTATTTTGAGTGTCTGCATGAGGTCAAACTTATAGTGGACTTGATATATGAGGGCGGAATATCTAATATGCGCTATTCAATAAGCGATACAGCAAAATACGGGGATATAACGAGGGGACCAAGGATTGTAAATGAGTCTGTAAGACAGGAGATGAAACGAATACTCAAAGAGATTCAATCAGGAGAGTTTGCAAGAGAATGGATAATTGAAAATAGGGCTGGGCGCCCTGTGTATAATGCACTTCTCAGAAAAGGTGAGGCTCATCAGATTGAAGAGGTTGGACGAAGGCTCCGTGAGATGATGAGTTCTCTATTTAAGCAGAGGCTAGTTGATAAGACAAAGAATTGAGGGGTCACAAGTCTGAGCCGAAAAGAGAAATTACAATATTTTGATTTCTGAGGGCAGGTTTCAAACCTGCCTCTATTTATCTAAAATTATTCACGATGAAAAATCCGAGAAGTAAAATATCTGTTGAAGGGCTTCCATACGTAGGTATGTTTGGGCTTCTTGCATGGGTCACAGCGCTCTTTGGTTTTACTACCTTATCAGTTATCCTTGCCATAGTTACGTGCTTTATCCTCTATTTCTTTAGAGATCCTGAGAGAATAGCCCCTCAAGACCCTTATGCTGTGGTTTCTCCAGCAGACGGCAGGGTAGTAGGGGTTGAGAATTCGGTCGAAGAGAATTTCTTAGACCACGAGATGAAGCGGGTAAGCATTTTTTTATCTATTACTGACTGTCATATAAACAGATTTCCTGTATCAGGAAAGGTGATCGGTACTAAATACATACACGGGAGATTCCATATAGCAGATACAAGGCGTGCATCGGCTCAGAATGAGAGGCTTGCAACACTTATTGAGACTGAGGGTGGAGATCAAATAGTGGTTGTTCAGGTTGCGGGTTTTATTGCTCGGAGGATTGTTTCTTACATATCGGTTGGCGACTTCCTTCAAAAGGGCGAAAGATTTGGTATGATTAAGTTCGGCTCAAGGATAGATATTTATCTACCGCTTAGATGTGAGGTTCTAGTAAATGTTGGGGATAAGGTAAGGGGTGCTGAGACAATAATAGGTTGGCTCAAAGGAGAAGGTAAATGAAGAAAAAGAAATCAAGGCGACAGAAGGTGGTACCGGTTTTACCTAATCTTTTTACAACTGCTAGCCTCTCTTTCGGGCTTCTCTCAATTATAACCTCGATTCAAATCGCGGCCTTTCGTGAGATTCAGGATGTATCGTCTGAATGGGTTTACAGAAGGTTTTGGCTGGCTGCTGCCTTTATTGGGATTGCTGGACTCCTTGATCTGGTTGATGGAAAAATAGCAAGGATTCTCAAGTCCCAGACCAGATTCGGGCTTTCTTATGACTCACTTTCTGATCTGGTTTCTTTTGGCCTTGCTCCCAGTGTATTGGTTTATGTCTGGGGGCTTATGGATTCCGGAAAGCCGGGGCTTATGGTGGTTTTGTTTTACGTAGTATGTACGGCGCTGAGGCTCGCAAGGTTTAACGTTCAGTTTGAGTTAGGAAACCGGTCTGGCTTTGTAGGACTTCCAAGCCCTGTCGCAGCGGGACTCATGTTCTCTCCAATCTTTCTCCTTTCTGAATTTAAGATTTCGCCTGATGAAAGGATGATGTGGTTTTATTTAATCATCACCCCTTTTGTAGGGCTTCTTATGGTAAGCGACGTTCCATACAGGAAGAATCTGGGGTTTAATCGAATGAATACCTTTAACCTACTAGTTGTTGCGGCAATTATAATTGCGGCTCTAATTGCGAATCCGGAGATTACGGTACTTTTGGGGGTTTATCTCTATTGTTTAATTGGGCTTGTGTTTTATATAGTCAGGCAGTTTAAAGAAAGGCCCAAGACTCATGAAGATATGAATCCTGAGGAGATTCCTTAAATTAGGGAATATCTTAAAGTAGCCCGGATTGATTGTTTTTTGTCTGAATTTAGTAATTGTATGATGAATCTCGGGGCGGCCATTAGGTCGCCCTTATTCTTATAGCGGTTTTCTAGTCAGTGTACGGGTCTGTCACCCTGAGCCTAGCGAAGGGTCTCGCATTTAGTTCCAGATTCTTCGCTTCGCTCAGAATGACAACCGTAAATGCAATCGAAAACCGCTCTAAAAGGGTATTATCAGGTGGTTCTTATGAGATATTTCTATGTACTTCTCTCAGGTATAATGATACTCACATCCTTAGTAGAGGAGAAAGGAATGGCAGTTGAAATAAGGAAATCTGGAATAGAAGATACTCATGAGTCTCAGCCAAATAGTGAAATGGGTATTATAAAGTTTCAACTTGAAAACGGTCTTACGGTGCTCTTAGAAGAGAACCATTCTGCCCCGGTAGTAGCTGTAAATGTCTGGGTTAAGGTAGGGAGTGCATGTGAGGAATCCGGTGAATATGGGCTTGCCCATGTTCATGAGCACATGCTTTTTAAAGGTACGCAAAGAAGGGGGGTTGGAGAAATAGCCAGGGTTATTGAGGGCAATGGCGGGGATATTAATGCCTTTACCTCTTTTGATGAGACGGTTTACTATGTGGTGATTGCAAGCAGGTTCCTTGATACTGCGCTTGATGTGCTTTCGGATGCAGTTGCAAATTCTACATTTGATCCCGGGGAGTTGAAAAAGGAGCTCGAGGTTATACTCGAAGAGATCAGGCGTGGCGAGGATACACCTTCACGGAATCTCAGTGAGCGGCTTTTTGCCGAAGCCTATACGGTTCATCCCTATAAAAGGCCCGTTATAGGAACATATGAGAGCGTAAGGAGCTTTACAAGGGAAAAGATAATGAATTTCTATAAGAAATGGTATTTGCCGAATAATATGATACTTGTCGTAGTAGGCGATTTTGATTCCCGCAAGGTTATGTCGAGAATTAAAGAAACCTTTGGTAACCTAAAACCAGGACCGCTTCCCAGGTGTGTTATACCGGAGGAACCCCCTCAGAGTGAAATAAGGGCGTTTGTATTTGATAAAAATATACAGGAGGGGTATTTTTCCCTTGCCTTTCACATACCAGATATGAAGAATGAAGATACCCCAGTACTTGATGTAATTTCAAACATCCTTGGTAATGGAGATAGCTCAAGGCTCTACAGGCGTGTAAAGGAGGAAAAGGGGCTTGTAAATAGCATCTATTCGTATTCCTTTACGCCAAAATATCCGGGTCTCTTTAATATAGGTGGAACCCTCGATCCAGTGAAGGCGAAGGAGGCTTTGTCAGAGATTATAAGAGAGACATATAGGCTAAAATACGAGCCCGTGGGCTTTGAAGAACTATCAAAGGCCAAGGTCAATATAGAAAGCGATTCTATATATGCCAAAGAGACCATGCAGGGACAGGCTCAAAAGCTCGGTTACTACGAGGTGGAGGTAGGGGATTACAGGTATGAAGGCGAATATCTAAAGAGGGTTTCTCAGGTGACTCGGGAAGACATAATTCGAGTGGCGAGGAGGTATTTTAAGAACTCAAATCTGACAGCCGGATTTCTCCTCCCCACGAGGAAGGTGACGATAAAAGATAGAGAAATACATGAAATAGCCGACAATTCAGCCAAGGCAATTGAGAAGGAGCTCAGTCCTCTGTCTTTTGAGTCGTCAAAGGACGTGAAGAAAATTGTTCTCAAAAATGGTGCCACCGTTCTCATAAAGGAGAACCACTCTGTCCCTCTGTTTGCTGCCCGTGCTGCTTTCCTGGGTGGGGTGAGGTTTGAGAGGAGTGATAATAACGGAATTTTTAATTTTATATCTGAAACTCTTACACGCGGCACAACGACAAGAAGCGCAGAGGATATTGCACAACAGATCGAATCCATTGCAGGTGAGGTTAAGGGGTTTTCAGGAAGGAACAGCTTCGGTGTAACGGTTGAGGCGCTAAGCAGGAACTTCGATAAGGCGATGGATATATTTGCGGATGTCGTTTTAAATCCGTCTTTTGCCCCTCAGGAGGTAGATCGTGCAAGGAGGGATATCATTTCGGATATAAACCGTGAAGGAGATAATCTTGTAAGGGTTGCAATAAACCTCTTTTTAAAGACTCTCTATCAGAGACATCCATATGGGCTCAACGTTCTTGGAACAAAGGAGACTGTAGCCAAAATCAGTAGGGATGATTTAATTAAGGTTTATAGAGAGTACGTTCGCCCTGAGAACATGGTTATTGCTATCGTGGGGGATGTAAATGAGAGGGAAGCTATAAACATTGTAGAGAGGTACTTTGGAAAGATGGAGAAAAAGGGCTTCTCTCCTCCTCAGGTCAAGCCCGAACCCGCTCCGGATAGTATAAGAATGGCAACTGTTGATCAGAAAGAAAAGGCCCAAACCCACATAATACTCGGTTTTCAAGCCCCAACACTTCGAGACCCAGACCAGTATCCGTTTGAGGTATTAAATGCGATTCTCTCGGGGCAGGGGGGAAGGCTATTTGTAGAACTCAGAGATAAGAAAAGCCTTGCCTATACGGTAACCTCATTTCTCACGTTTGGGATTGAACCCGGATTCTTCGGTGTCTATATAGCGTGTGCCCCTGAGAAGGAGAATGAGGCAGTTGAGGGGATAAAAGAACAACTCGCCTTTATCTTAAAGGACGGAATAACCGAAGATGAGCTTAAACGCGCCCAGAATTATCTTGTGGGAAACTTTGAGATAGGGCTTCAGCAGAACTCATCTCAAGCCGCAAAGATCGCTTTCGACGAGCTTTATGGAATCGGGTGGGACGAGTACAAACGCTATTCAAATCAAATCTACTCTATAACTAGAGAAGATGTGATGAGAGTGGCTAGAAAATACATCAATCTCAATAGGTATACTATCGCCGTGGTGAAACCTGAAGGAAGTGGATAGTAATTCCAAGATAATCACCTGCACCAGGTTGGAAATGACTTACCACCGCCTTTGGTCAGCGGTCTTTGGTTTTCTCCGTTAAAATACATTATATAAATGTTTTCGGCTCCTCCCCTTGTCGAGCTGAAGGCTATATAATGCCCGTCTGGAGACCATGAGGGGTTCTCATTTCTTCTTGAGCCTGAAGTCAGCCTCTGTTCATCCGATCCATCGGGGTTTATAGTAAAGATATTTGCCTCGGTTCCTTCTACCTTTACAAACGCTATCTTGTTTACCTCGATGTTGGGAGACCAAGATGGGTCGGTGCTGTAGCCTCCGGAGGTAATCCTCTTTAGATTACTACCATCAGAGTTCATCACATAGATCTGTGGCACGCCGTCTCTATCTGAGACAAAGGCGATTTGTTTTCCATCTGGAGACCACGTGGGAGAAACATTTATCGCCGGATGATGGGTGAGATTTATGGTCCCGCTTCCATCTGCATTTGCAACGAATATATCGCCATCTCCACCACTATAGGCTATTTTCATTCCATCTGGAGACCACGCGGCGGTTTGCGCCATTCTACCAGTGTGTATAAGTCTCCGCTCTTCTATTTTTGGAAATAGGCTGATCACATATATATCTTGATTCCATACTTTATCCGAGTTAAAGACTATTTTTGATCCATCGAGGGAACAATTTGGCGAAAGAACAAGCGAATGGTGATTTGTAAGCCGTCTTACGTTATGTCCATCATAGTCCATTATGAATAGGTCTTTGTTTTGCTCAGTGCCGGAGACGAAAACGATCTTTGAATTAAAAAACCATCTATCCCTGTAATCTCTTTCATAACCGCACTTGCAAACTTGTGGGCAGCCCATCTTAGTGTTCCTGGAGGAGCCTCATAAGACCTTCCTAGAAGCTCTTTTCCCTGCACGACATCAAAAAGCCTTAATGCGACCTTTATTGTATCTTCTAAAGCTTGATACTCACCCTTTATGAGTGCTTCGGCACCGGCCTCGAAAAATGGTTGAAGGTTTATATCTTCTTCACTGTCTACACTGATTCGAGTGTCATTATGGACGTCAAAAAGCGCTGCATTGATAAGATCATTCCTTAAGACATCAACAAATTCCCGAGCCTTTTCATCTCTGCTGCCCCCAACTGGGGTCAGGTCTGGAACAAAAACCGAAATCTTTTTTATAATTGGTCCCCTGATCGGAGGGATAATAATCCTTGCCAGGAGAGCAGTGGGGGAAATTATGAGGATGGCTACTACTAATATTATCTTGTATCTCATTAAATTCTTGGTTTATTTATTAGCGAT
>CAYMEO010000103.1:0-7142 GCA_964389705.1 uncultured Spirochaetia bacterium | reverse complement strand
TATCCTAAGCTCTGCTAAATAACTTTCCTTCGCAGCAAAACCCCATTGTAAAAGAGCCAAGGTTTATATAGAATTAGGATAAGTTATGAGCACTCTATTTAATTATGGAAAAAGAGAATTCCTAACCATAAAAGCAGCAAGCTCTTGGGCAAGTGAATATCTAGGTAAGAATGTTACCGAATCAAATATTTCTTATCTCATTCAATATGGAAAGATAAGGAAAATAGAGAGTAACGGTTCAATTTACGTTGATAAGGACGAGTTAAGAAAATATTATGACTCTTTTTATGGAAAAAGGGAAACTAGCTGGAAAAATAAGTTAGGTGATGATCTTAATTGGCATTTATCTTTCGATTACCTAAAAGAAGCGGATACAACCAAGCATGTTCACAGACTCCATCCATATAAGGGCAAATTTATTCCTCAGCTTGTAGAATATTTTCTTGATGAGCATACAGACGAGTTTAAGAAGGAAGTTTACTTCAGTAAAGGAGATATAATTCTTGACCCGTTTTGTGGCAGTGGAACAACCTTAGTACAAGCTAACGAAATGGGAATTCACGCAATAGGAATTGATATTTCGGAATTCAACTCCCTAATTTCAAATACCAAAATTTTTAAATACGATTTAGTTGAATTAAATGAACAAGTCAGAAAGATAACATTAGCTTTAAAACAGTTTGTTTATAACTCAAATGTAATTGTGTTTGAAAAAGAGTTGTTGCAAGAGCTTAATATTTTTAATTCTCGATATTTCCCAAGTCCAGAATTCAAAATTAAGGTAAAACGAAAAGAGATAGATGAAGAAGAATATGCAAAGCAAAAAGAAAAAGAATTTTTACCCGTGTATTATAGTTTGATAAGTAAATATGGAGTAACATTACAACAAGAAAAACAAGAAACGTTTTTGGATAGGTGGTATTTTCTTTCTACACGAGATGAAATTGATTTTGTATTTGAGCAAATCAAAAGAATTGAGAACAAAAAAATAAAAAAATTATTGGCTATTATCTTAAGTAGAACAATCCGTTCTTGCCGAGCTACAACTCATTCTGACTTGGCGACCTTGAAAGAGCCAATTTTTACAACTTACTATTGCGCAAAACACGGTAAAATCTGTAAACCACTTTTCACAATTACAAGACGGTGGGAAACATACTCTAAAGATACTATCAAAAGACTTTCCGTATTTAACAAGCTGCGTACAAACACTCATCAGGTTTGTCTTAGCGGAGATTCAAGAACAATTGACATATTTGCGGAACTAGAAAAGAGAAATCCCGCTTTTGCTGAGCTTGTAAAAAATCAAAAAATTAAAGGTATCTTTTCAAGTCCGCCTTATGTGGGTTTAATTGATTATCACGAACAACACGCCTATGCTTATGACTTGTTTGGTTTTGAAAGAAAAGACGATTTAGAGATTGGGCCTCTATGTAAGGGACATGGTAGAGAAGCCAAAGAGTCTTATATCCAAGGAATAACGGATGTTTTAAACCATTGCAAAAAGTATTTAGTTGAAGATTACAACATTTTTCTTGTGGCAAATGATAAATACAATCTATATCCTAACATAGCTGAAAAAGCAGGAATGAAAATCGTTAACCGATTTAAAAGACCAGTTTTGAATAGAACTGAAAGAGATAAAAACGCATATGCAGAAGTGATTTTTCATCTAAAATCAAAATAATGGCACTTTCGCAAAATCAAGCGACCTACATTGAGGAAGTAATTAAGAGTTGTCTAAGAGCTAAGTTTCTGAGTTATAAGCCTGAAACAAGTAATATGCCTTTCCACTATCGGCTCCTTGGTAAGGACAGAATGGTTTTATATTCTTTTATTCACTCCTTAAGTACAAGCTTTGGAACATCAATTTTTGAACCTGTTGCAGTAGCACTTGCAAAGCAGAAATTCAAAGACGCAAAGAATAAAGTCGTAGTAGGCACTGAAATCAGTGAAGAAGCACATAAAACAATTCAAAACATAATGAACAACTTAACAGTTGCCCAAAAAGTACCGAATAAAGAAAGTGAAATTCAGTTGATTAGAAGCGTTTGTCGTAGAGGAAATATGAACAAGGTTGGACTTCCAGTAGCTGATGTATGGGTAGAGGACTATGATGGAACCATCTTTTTATTTGATCTTAAGACAGCAAAGCCCAACATAGGAAACTTTAAAGAATTTAAAAGAACACTTTTAGAATGGGTTGCAGCTACTTTGGCTGATAATCCTCAGAAGCAAGTCAAAACAGCTATTGCAATTCCTTATAATCCCTATGAACCAAAACCTTATGAAAGATGGACAATTAGAGGAATGCTAGATTTAAAGGAAGAGTTATTTGTAGCTAACGAGTTTTGGGATTTTCTTGGTGGAAAAGGTAGCTATGAGGAATTGCTTAATTGTTTTGAGAGGGCAGGGATTGAACTGCGGCCAGAAATTGACGCATACTTCAGTAAATTTAAATAGTGAGGTCTAAAACTATCAATGTTGAAGACTTACAAAATGTCGCTGGGCAAAAATTAGGCAGAGAACTTACCGATGAGAAGATTATATTGCCGAAAGAAAAAACCGATTATTAAAAAACCTCTCTTGATTGTTGATTTAGACAGTGTAAATTCCTCTTCCCTATATTGGGCATTATATTTATAGATTGTTGCACTTAACGCTAATCTCAGGATAACTCCCTGAAAGATGAACAACATAGCGCGCCGGGTTACTTCTAATTTCATATGGCTTCTCCTAAGCGATATATTTTCAGGATGCACGATATTTTTAGGCAACCTCTATATAGCCCGCGCTCTAAAGGCTGCTGAATTTGGGATCTTCTCATTTGCCCTAGCCATCAGCGAATACATGTGGATAGCGGCTGATCTAGGAATCACCCTATACGGTACAAGAGAGGTGGCTAAGAATCCGGATAGGGCGGAGGAGATCCTCAGTGTTTTAAATTCGATGCGCTTTTTTAGCTCCATTGTATTATTTAGCGTTCTTTTTCTCATACTTACCCTAGCTCGTGTTCCTCCTCACAAGGAAAACGTTCTTCTTGCAGCGGGATTCTATGTGATTGCATATGCGCTTAGCCCAGATTGGCTCTTTCGCGGATCCGAGACTATGAAATATCTGGCCATAGGAGATATAATAACGGGCTCTTTTTTTCTCTCCAGTATCCTTTTTCTGGTCAAGGGACCGGAGGACACTACTTGGGCAGCATTTCTCTGGTCGTTTTCATCCTTGGTTGGAAGTGCCGGGACGCTTTATCTGCTTTGGAGAAATCTGGGTATAAGGTTCTTTTTTACCCTCTCCCCTTCTAAGTGGAAGGGACATATAAGAGAATCGGTTTACTTTGCCCTCATCGCCTCACTAATGAGGGGATATGCGTATATTCCAATACTCCTACTCGGTTTCTTATCTACACCTGATCAGTTGGGCATTTTCTCTGCACCCCATAGATTTGTCTATATGCTAAATCGCTTTAATTTCGTATTCCCCAGGGCCTTTTATCCCGTGCTTTCAAGCCTTTCCGGAGATATAAAGGCCTTTAAAGAAGCCAACTATAGTCTTCAAAAGATTATGGTGGCTATAGGGCTTCCTATAGGGGTGGGCGGTACTATATTGGCGAGGGATATAATACACCTTCTCTATGGGAACTCTTATCTCGGCGCAACAGATATTTTTAAGATTTTAATCTGGGTGGTTCCTATAGGCTTTGTAAGGTCGAGTTATAGCAATCCACTTTTGGCGCTTGGGCTTCAGAGGCTCAATGCCATTGCAACGGGTATATCGGTCTTCATAACGATTATACTTAATCTCATTCTGATACCGACTTACGGCATCTACGGCGCTGCCGTAGCCTGTGTGGCGTGCGAGATTATGGTCTTATTTTTTATGACTCTGATCTTCTCAAAAAGGGTTTATAGGTCTATTCCGTTTGATGCCTATTTTTTTAAGATCTTTGTATCCTGTGTTCTTATGGGGGTATTAATAGGAATGGTACATGTAAATGTAATAATTAAGATAATCTTGGGAGCGGCTTCATACGGGATTCTGGCAATAGTGCTTGGGGTAATGGATAGAAAAGCCATTTTGGGCTTTTACTCGACTGTTGTTAATAGCAGGAAAAAGGTGTAATTTATAACAAATTAAATCAATGGGTAAGATTAAGCCACCTCATATACTCATTATAGGTATGGATGGAGCCACACCGAATCTAATCCTACCATGGGCGCGTGAGGGAAGACTCCCAAACATAGCCCGGTTAATGTCAGACGGGAGCTATGGAGAGCTCCTATCTACTATTCCTCCAATTACACCCCCTGCATGGACATCATTTATGACCGGGGTAAATCCCGGCAAGCACGGGATATTTGACTTTGTAGATAGAGTTCCCGGAACATACGAATTCAGATACATAAATGCGAGAATGAGAAGGGTTCCGTCCATGTGGCAGTATCTCTCAGGCCTCGGCTTAAAAGTGGGCGCTTTAAATATTCCCATGACATTTCCCCCTGAAAAGGTGAATGGGTTTATGATATCGGGTCTGGATGCGCCCGATGAAAAAATGGCGACATATCCAGCCAGTTTGTATGACGAGTTATTTAGAGATGTCGGCGGTTTTCAATTGGATATTAGAAACCTAGGGAATATGAAGACCGATGAGCAAAGAGGGCTTTTCTTAAACGAGGCATTGGATGTAGAGGAGCAGAGGGTGAAGGTTCTTCTCTATCTACAAGAGAAGTATGCGTGTGACGTTCTTATGTTGGTGTTTAATGCTACAGACCAGGTTCAGCACCACTTCTGGCACTACATGGATCCCTTGCATCCGAAGTATGACCCTATTGGGGCTCAGAGGTTTGGGGATGCAATACTTAGGGTATATGCCAAGATTGACGAACTCATAGGCAGGCTTCTAGAAGAGATTCCTCCGAGAGATGCCGTAGTGCTCATGTCTGATCACGGCGCCGGTCCTACGAGTCGGTATTATCTACATACCAATTTTTTATTAGAGCATTTGGGTCTTCTCAGGTTTAAGAAAAAGAGCCTTTTTGTGGACGCCGTGGGGGGATTTGAGAAATTTTTAAAATCGAATCTCTCAGACGGACAGAAGAAATTCATAGCAAAACTCTTGCCAGGCGTGCGCGAGAGGATAGAGAACTATAGCCAGCTTGGGGCAATAGACTGGGACCACACAAAGGCCTTTGCTACGGAGCTGACCGGAATCGCTCCTTTTATATGGATCAATACGGGCAAGGACTTTCCAAAGGGCTCTGTTCTCTTTGATAAGGAGAGGATGCATATAGTCGAAACGATAAAGAACGCCTTTCTTAGTCTTAAGGACCCCGAAGGCAATTCAGATTTGGGCATAGAGGTCTTCTCTAAAGAGGAGATATTCAGAGGCCCCTACGTGTCAAAAGCCCCCGACCTGATACCGGCCGCATGGTCGGATAAGGGATTTAATCTAAAGAAGGCTCCTTCTGCGCCTCAAAATAGCCCTCTTTTAAGGATGGAGGATGGACCTCTGGCGGGTGATTTTGGGTGGAGCGGAACGCATAAGATGGAGGGCTTTTTCCTTATATCCGGAGAAAAAGCGGTAAGCGGAAGGGTATTGAAAAATATAAAGATAATTGATGTACTCCCAACGGTGCTTACCATATTAAAGCTTCCGATTCCTCAAGATGTAGACGGAAGGGTTATAAAGGAAGTAATTAAATAAGATGCGTCTTCCCTTTCTCCTTTTTCTCCTCTTATTTTTAGCCTTTTCTACAAGCTCCAATGGACAAGAGGTCTGGACACTTCAGGATTTAATCAACTATGCCGATAAGAATTCTCTATCGCTTATCCAGGCAAGAATGGATGTTGAGATAGCCACGCTAGATGAGGATATAGCCAAACAGAATCACATATATGGTTTTACATTGAATGCAAACCCATTTGCCGGTGTTGCAATTGGGAGGAGATCGGTAAGGGGAGGGGTTCTTGTCTCTCAAAAGGGGCATGAGGTTAATTTTGCCTCATTTGTCTCCTTAGGCCTTGACTATCCATTGCTTAGTGAGGGTAGATTTATCTTTCAAAAGTCAATATCTCAAGAGATAGCCGGGGTTGTCTACAGACAGAGTAACCAGTCATATCTGATGCAGAGGCAGCAGGTGATTTATTCTGTGGCAGATCTATTTCTACAAATAGTGTTCAAGAAAAGAGAGTTGCGATATCTGAATCAGAATGTGTCTAGGTTAAAGACCATCGTAGAGCAAAGTAGGGAGCGGCTCAAAAATAGATTGATTACACAGGCAGACTTTTTAGAGGTTGAGCTTAGATTAACTGACACGCAAACCAGTATAGAGCTGATCGAGATGGACCTAAACACACTTAAAAAGCAGCTGGCCAATTTAATAGGGATGCCTTTAGAACAAAGCCCTCCAGAGGTAGAAGAGGATGTTTCATTATTCGAAAATATTGGCTCCCTTATTCCCGATTTAGACACCCTGCGGTCTCAGGCGCTTGAGCAGAACCCGCATTTATCCATAGCGGGTTTAGACATTGAAAAATCACAATTGGAATCAAAGTTGGTGGTAAATAAGATATATCCTAGGGCGTCTCTTACGGCGACCTCTGTATTTAGTCTCGACCACTTTGATAATGCCGATCTTATCGGTATATCAGTCAGTTTCCCATTCCAGGAGCTATTTAAAAGGCTCTTGACTAAAGACCCGGAGCTCCTTAGGGCGAAACTTGCAATTGAAAAGAATAAGGTGAACTTTCAGGCCGTTCGCAACTCTTTAGAACTGGAGATCATACAGGATTATAATAATTGGAATAAGGCGAGGGAATTGGCCATGAGTGCATGGAATAAGGTTAAGGCAAAAGAGGCACGGGTAAATGAGGGGCAGATGCGCTCAAAACAGGGTCTAATTACTATAGGTGAATACCTGGGATATATAAACTCATATCAAGAGGCGTATAATGAGTTTGAGTTGAGAAAGAAGGAGGAATACGATGCGCTTCTTTCGCTCCTCAAAGATGCTGGGGTAATTGATAGATTTCTGGTAGAATCAAACCTGCCTTCTATGCCCAAAGAGTAACTACCCGAGGAAAAAATCTCCGTTATTCCGAACTTGTTACAGGATAGGTATGTTAGAGTCGTTCTTCGG
>CAYMEO010000102.1:0-7312 GCA_964389705.1 uncultured Spirochaetia bacterium | reverse complement strand
GATCAGTTCCTTACACACCTCTTACCTGGTAAATATCTCCATACCACGTGCCAATTTCAGAGGGCATACTTGCTTAGGTTAGAACATCAGCTACACCTCAAATCATGGCATAAAAGGGTATCCCACAAAAATATGTCAATTTTTCATTTACACCCACTTTCTCGTGCGTTATTTGAGTTGAAACAAAATTACGTCCGAATTAAAATACCCTCAGATGAAGGTAATTGGACTCACAGGAAACATTGGGTGTGGAAAGAGCGTTGTGGCGAGCATGTTTCGAGAGCTCGGGGCGGTTGTCATTGATGCTGACCAGGTCGCAAGATTGGTTGTAGAGCCGGGTCAGCCGGCGTGGAAAGAGATTGTTGAGAGATTCGGAAAAGAGGTTCTCAATCCTGATGGAACAATCAACAGAAGCAGACTCGGAGAGATCGTCTTCAGAGATGAAGAAAAAAGGGAAGAGCTAAATCGAATCATGCATCCAAGGATCATCGAAAGGATAAAAGAAATCATTGAAAAATACAGAAAAGAAGGTGCAAAGATTGTAATTATTGAGGCCGCCCTTATAGTAGAAAAGGGAGGGATGAAGCCCATTATTGACGATTTAATAGTGGTTACGGCAGATGAAGAAACACAGATGAGGAGACTCACTCAGATGGTTGGTCTCTCACAAGAAGATGCACTCTTGAGAATCAAATCACAGATGCCGACCTCTGAAAAGATAAAGCACGCAACTTATGTAATTGACAACTCTGGGGGTTTAGAAGAAACAAGAGAGCAGGTTAAAAAGGTTTGGGAAATGATAAAGAGTGAGGCATGAGTTTCCCATACTTTCATTCTATGAAACGCTATTTTTTATCCACATAAATCTCCCCTCTATTCCATCTATGTTTTTTTTAGACTCAAGTATTTTTTTCTGCTGAGATTTATAGAAGTTCTTAAGTGGAATAAGGGAGTCGAGAATCTGCATCTTTATACTGTCTAGGTCGCGCTCAAGCTGAGAACTCACGCTTGATGTAAGCTCTTGTATTAAAGTGTCAACCTTTGTGCCAAATTCCTTCATAGCGTCTTTTCTCTTCTTAGGAAGTATGACAAATGCCGTTGCCATAATGGCAATAGCCGTAACTATTCCCGTAATATCAACTATAAGAGAAGAAAAGGCAGAGATAACCGCCGCTCCAATTGCAAGAGAGCCTATCTGGACCCCTAAGACTCCCGCTACTGCGCTTCTAGCAGAATCAACGAGATTGCCCCCGAGTATTGCCGGATCAATCTGCTTCCGCTTTGCCTCTAGTTCAAACCTCACAGTATCTATAAGTTGCATTCTGTCATATGAAAACCCCGTGCTGCCTTTAATGGGTTCCTTTTGAATAGATACACGGTAAAAATCTATAGCACTATCAATAAGGGTTCTCGATGACCTCTCAGCCCAGGCAACCATAGCATCAAGGTCTTTTTCTAATTCCTTTACGACCTGTAGAGAAACCTTGGATTCAAATTCCTTCGCGACCTTATCTTTTCTAATGAGTTTGATTACGTTCTCAAACCTGATAAGCTCATCAATAAACTCCATTCCCCTGGTCTTAAACTCTAAAAGCCTGCTCCTTATCTTCTCCCTAAATTGTTTTGAGTTTTCTAAAACCTCCTCTTTCATACCCTCTAACCTCATCTCAAAACCCCTTAATCGCTCTATGTCTGCTGATATTCTGTCCAGATTCCCCTCTAATGTCTTTTGTATCTCGGCACAGAGACTTAAAGAGAGATCCGAAGGGCCTTTTATTTTCATCCTTATCCGCTCCTCTTCTCCAAGCGTCTTGAAGATATATTCTTCAAGCCCCTCCATACCGCTCATTGAATACAACTCCGGACTCCGAGACTCTTTCGATTGAATGGCGAGTTTTGCAGAGATGGGTATAAGAAACGGCTTTATATTAAATATACGTTCGAGTTCTTTAGATGAGTAGATAATAAGATTCTTAAGTTCCTCCGCATCTCCTACAATGTCTATCTTATTGAGGAGAAATACTACGTTCTTTAGCCATTCCTCTTTTATAAACCTTATGAGCTTTACCTCACTTCCCGTTACGGCACGTTCTGCCCCTATGACAAAAAACACTATATCGGCCTTGGGTATAAACCGATGGGTTATCCGTTCGTGCTGCTCAAGCGTGACATTTGTTCCAGGGGTATCCACTATAAAAATCCCTTTTAATCTCTCCTCAGGAATTGATATATAGTGATTTCCATCCTCTTCATATGCCTCTTTTACGTCACCATACCTTAGGATTGTTATCCTGTCTGTTGTCGGAGTTATTCCTGTAGGGAGAATGCTATTGCCCAATAGGGCGTTTATTATAGTGGATTTCCCCGTGCTGAACTCCCCTATAAATACGATTGAAAAGAGGTTCTCCAGGCCTTCGCGTACTGACTTTAGCTTATTCTCAAATTCTTCATATGAGAGCGCTCTTACCTCAGCTAAAAGCGACTCCAGGAGTGCCTTTTCTTCTAATATGAGCCTCGAGTACTTATCATTCACTATTTGCATCTTGTTTTAGTATAGCTTTTTATAGGGCCTGTAACCAGACATTCAGTTAATTTAGGTCTGTAATATGAGAGATAGTCTCTAAAATTAGCTGTCATTTTTGATTAAATCGAATTTCCCTGGTATAGTTTGACTCATTTTTAAATCCAACGTATTTAAAATCATGTAAATGAATTCCCTAAACCCACACTTGCCAAAACTATTGTCAAAGAGTAGATTTTTGTCGAACTAAATGGAAGGAGTTAAATATGAAGGATAAGATTGCACTTCTTGAACAAAAAGAGAAAGAAGCGGAAATGGGCGGTGGTCTTGATAAGATCCAGAAACAGCATGATATGGGGAAGCTCACAGCAAGGGAGCGAATAAACCTCCTTCTCGATAAAAACTCATTTACCGAGCTTGATAAGTTCGTTGTCCATAGATGCACGAATTTTGATATGGATAAGAAAAAAATCCTAGGCGACGGGGTCGTGACAGGATATGGAAAGATTGATGGCCGTCAGGTATTTGTATTTGCTCAGGATTTTACCGTCTTCGGCGGCTCTCTCGGAATGGTGTACGCAAAGAAAATCTGTAAAATTATGGATCTCGCAATGAAAGTCGGCGCCCCTGTTATAGGCCTTAATGACTCAGGAGGAGCAAGGATCCAAGAGGGAGTAGAAAGCCTAGCGGGGTATGGCGATATATTCTTGAGAAATGTGCTTGCCTCAGGCGTCATTCCCCAGATCTCTGCCATAATGGGCCCCTGTGCAGGAGGAGCAGTTTATTCCCCTGCCATGACAGACTTCATTTTAATGGTAAAAGATACAAGCTATATGTTTATCACCGGACCAGATGTTATTAAAGCCGTCACACATGAGGAGGTAACCAGAGAAGAGTTGGGTGGGGCAATGATCCACAATTCAACAAGCGGCGTTGCGCACTTTGCTACGGCTGATGACCGCGAGTGCCTCCTTCTAATCCGCGAGCTACTCAGTTTTCTTCCATCAAATAACATGGAAGATCCCCCCAGGGTTCCATGTGATGACCCCGTGGATCGCCGCGACATGAGGCTAAGAGAAATCGTTCCTACAAATCCCAATAAACCCTATGACATCAAAGAGGTCATTCGCGCAGTGGTTGATGACGGCTATTTTTTTGAAATCCAGGAGCTCTTTGCACAAAACATTGTAATCGGATTTGCGAGGCTCAATGGCCGCGTTGTAGGAATAGTGGGAAACCAACCCAATGTGCTTGCAGGCTGCCTTGATATAAACGCATCCGTAAAGGGAGCGAGGTTTGTAAGATTCTGTGACTGCTTTAATATACCGCTCCTTACATTTGTGGATGTCCCCGGATTTCTGCCGGGAACCGCTCAGGAGTGGGGCGGGATTATAAAGCACGGTGCAAAACTCCTTTATGCCTACTGCGAGGCTACGGTGCCGAGGGTCACTGTAATAACGAGAAAAGCATACGGTGGTGCCTACGATGTTATGTCCTCAAAGCACATTCGGGGCGATATAAACTACGCATATCCAACAGCCGAGATTGCGGTTATGGGACCTGAGGGCGCTGTAAACATCATAGCGAGAAAGGAAATTGAGCAGGCTGACGACCCTGAAGCAGAAAGGGTAAGGCTCGCTGCCGACTACAGAAACACATTTGCAAATCCATATAGGGCAGCAGAACTCGGATACATTGATGAGATAATAAGACCCGAAGACACAAGGCCACGCATAATCGAGGCCTTTGAAATGTTGGAGGGAAAGAGAGAAACCAACCCACCAAGAAAGCACGGAAATATTCCATTATGAAAGAGATACTTAGTCGCGAACGGACATGAGCACAAAGTTAATTCGCGGCTAAATTAAAAGGGAAAAACAAATGTTCAAGAAAATTCTTATTGCAAATAGAGGAGAAATCGCAGTACGGATTATAAGGGCATGTAGAGAAATGGAAATAAGAACAGTAGCTGTTTATTCCGATGCCGACCGCCACTCCCTTCACGTTGCAATGGCAGATGAAGCGTATCATATTGGGCCTCCCGCACCCGGAGAGAGTTATCTGGCAATAGAGAAGATAATTGATGTTGCAAAGCGCTCCGGCGCAGAAGCGATTCATCCAGGCTATGGATTTCTCTCTGAAAATGAAGCATTTGCAGAGGCGTGTGAAAAAGAGGGAATCGTTTTTATAGGTCCATCTTCAGAGGCCATCCGTCTTATGGGGGATAAGATAACGGCAAGGCGAATCGCTCAAGAGGCCAAAGTCCCCCTTGTACCCGGCTCAGAAGGGGCAGTAAGCGACACCGAGGCCGAGATTGTGGCAAGACGTATTGGCTATCCGATTATGATAAAGGCCTCGGCTGGCGGTGGCGGAAAAGGAATGAGACTCGTAAGAAAAGAAGATGAGTTTAAGAGTTCTCTTCGCATGGCAAGAAGCGAGGCCAGATCTGCCTTTGGCGATGACTCAGTATACATTGAAAAGTTCATTGAACGCCCAAGACATGTAGAGATTCAGTTGATTGGAGACTCCTATGGAGAGATTCTTCACCTATTTGAACGCGAATGCTCCATACAGAGAAGGCATCAGAAGGTAATTGAAGAATCTCCTTCACCAGCAATTTCAAGTAAAACCAGAAAGAGGATGGGAGAAACAGCCATAAGGATTGCAAAGGCAGTCTCTTACAAAGGTGCAGGAACAATTGAGTTTATACTTGACCAGAATGGGAATTTCTATTTCCTTGAGATGAACACGCGCGTTCAGGTTGAACACCCGGTAACAGAGATGGTTACAGGATTCGACATTGTAAAATGGATGATTCGAATTGCATACGGAGAAAAGCTGCCCTTTACTCAGGAAGATCTCTCAATCAACGGTCATGCAATCGAGTGCAGAGTCTATGCCGAGGACCCAGAGAAAAACTTTCTTCCCTCTCCAGGGAAATTAGAGTATATAAGGATTCCAACCGGACCCGGTGTGAGGAATGACTCTTCGATCTACAGCGGATATGAGGTAACTCCATTCTATGATCCAATGCTATCAAAGCTCATAGTATGGGGGGAAACAAGGGAAGAAGCGATAAAAAGGATGAAGACCGCCCTTAGAGAATATGTGGCACTCGGCGTGAAGACAAATATCGGTTTTCTCCTAAGAGTAATGGACAATGATGAGTTTATGCGCGGAGAGATCGACACAGGATTTATTGAACGTCATCCGGAACTGCTGACATCCAGCGGAGGCAATATAGAATTGGCTCTCGTTGCCGCAGCAATCGGGATGAGAAACTCGGCAAAGAAGGAGGTAGAAGCCTCAAAACAGACGCCTGTATCAAACTGGAAGATGTTTGGTAGAAAACTAGCTGTCTCAAGGAACACGATGATATGATATACACGTTTAAATTTAAGGATCAAATATACAGAATCAGCATAGATAAAGAGGGAAAGGAAACCGAGGTCGAGATTGAAGGGAGAAGGGTTCCGGTAGAATTCCAAAAGATTGATGAGAACTTTTACTCAATTTTATTAGGTGAAAGGTCTATTGGGGTCGGAATACTCAAAAGGGGAAAGAGGATTGATGTATTTGTGGATGGAGACCTCTATGAGTTTGAATCAGTCTCAGACAGGGAGAGAGAGAGAACAAAGGGGGCTATCTCTGGAGTTCAAGAGATAAAGTCCCCGATGCCAAGCCGTGTCGTAAAGATTCTTAAAAAGAGCGATGAGGAAGTAAAAGAGGGTGAAGGTGTAATTGTCATAGAGGCAATGAAGATGGAAAGCGAGCTCAAATCGCCAATTGATGGGAAGGTAAAAGAGGTTAAGGTCAAAGAGGGAGATGCCGTTGAGAGTGGTACTGTGCTTCTTGTGATTTCGTCTGAATAGGGCTTGGGATTCCATAAACGGCTAATCTTGGGCAATCTTCCATCATTAGGTGTGAGGGCAACCTGTCGGGTCTTTATCATCTGTTTAGATTATCATACTATAGTATACTCGTGATTATACCTCTTAATAATACAAAGCCATACCCATTATATATAGATTAAATTTATGTTTATTTTTCTTAGGATAACTCATCAATCAGTGCCCTGGCATCCTTTAGATCCCTTGTGTCAAATCCCTCTGTGAACTGACTGTAGATCGTAGAAAGCACCTTGAGGGCCTCTTCTTTTTTGCCTTGTCTCTGTAACAAACGACTTAAACTCATTACCGCTCGAAGCTCCCATGACCTTGCACCCTGCTGTCTGGCAATATCAATAGCCCGTCGAAAACAGGTCTCAGCCTCAAATTGGTTCTCCTGAGAGAGAGCCAGAATCAGTTCACCCCTTAGACGACATATCTCCGCCTCATACCAACGCTCTTTAGTCATGTCTATGGCAGCCAATGCACCCTCTATTATATCAAGCCCTTCTTTGTTCTGTCCCCATTTTCCATATACCTCAGCCAGTAAAGCCAGATGACAAGATCGCCCCAGTTCTGCCCCAGTGGTCTCCCATGCAGCGAGACCCCGGCGCATCTCTGTAATACCCTCTTCTTTGGCTACTACCCCGGCTCGCAGTATGGTTCCTATAGTCAACAAGAGCCTAAATCCCTGCTCGTTTGAGAGTGAAGTGAGTGCATCTGCACACCTTTCAGCCAGCTGCCATTCCCGACGGAAGTGATGGAGTCGGGCGGCAAAGAGTTGGGCAAAGGCCAAGCTATAGGGATGATTGAGTTCCTGGGCTAGGGCAATTGCCTCATGGATTCTCTTCCCAGATAGGTATGGAGATACTTACCAGTTGGGGAAAGAGATAAAGGCAGGCAG
>CAYMEO010000101.1:5537-7699 GCA_964389705.1 uncultured Spirochaetia bacterium | reverse complement strand
TTTGGTCTCTTTCTTCTCCAGTTCTTCTATCTTCTTCTGTAGCTCCTCTATCTGCCTCTGGTTCTGCCTTTGTATCTCCTCAATCTGTTCTTTCAATGCCCTTATCTCCGCTTCACCCTGGCTTTCCGCCTTTGAAACTAGAGCAAAAAGCATTGAAAACAACACCATAACAGCCACCGTTAAAGCACCGCATAAAAAACCCTTCATCTTTCAATCCTCCTTTAATTGTTTTGTTTTCGTTACCATTACCAAATTTCCACCTACAATTTCATCGCAGGAAATAAAATCCCACCGAAGAGAAGAAAGGCAATTAAGAGCGTCCATACAAAGTCTTCCTTCTTAACTGGACTAAACAAAAAGAGTTCGCTTGCAGCCATCGCAAAACCAATTACTACTCCTTTTAAAATCCCCTCCTGCTGATCATCACGCCATAAATCTAAGTGCCTCTCTCACCAATAGCTAATTCTCAGATAGAACCATCTCAATATCTCTTACGACTAGCTCCGGCTGAAGGAAAGCCAGATTGTAAATCTCTCTTATACGATTCTTCCCATCAATAAGGTAAACCCTCATCACATGATCAATCGTTCCATCATCAGCCTTCTTTATCCAGATGTCATAATCTGAGAGCACCCTCTTTGTTTGCTTCAATGTTCCTCTAAGAAACAACCAATTTTCGCTGCCCGCTCTAAAACCATCTGCATATCTCTTTAGTTGCCGAGTTGTATCACGCTCCGGATCAAGAGATATAGAAATGATCTCAACCTTCTCTCCCAGCAATCCTTTTCTTTTTAGAACCTGTTGAAGACTTGAAAGCCTTCGTGTGACAATTGGGCATGTAGAGGAACAAGAGGTATAAATAAAGTTAACGACTTTAATCTTATCCTTCAGGTCTTTGAGACTCACTCTCTCTCCATTAAGATCAACAAGCACAAAATCGGGTGCAGGGTTAATTATGGGAAGCTGATAGAGACCACCGCTTGGTGTAATTCTCTCTTGTCCCTCCTCGCTGTGGTTCTGCTCATCTTTCTTATGTGCATTGACATGAAGAGGAAGGAGAAATACCACAATTACTAGAATCAAACCTTTGACAAAACCTCTAAGTTGTAAAACCAATTTTACTCCTCCCAATCTATAATTAGATACTAATCCCGTAAGTCTGACCGCCTACGCTCCATCCTTGTAATAGTTGTACCCTTGTGAGAACTCTACAAACACGCACGGCTCGTCACCGACTGTCCATGCATCATGACCAGGCGGCAGCATCATGATGTCATTTTTGCCAAAATCCTCTACTGACCCATCATCCATCTGGACACGCAATATCCCAGAGAGCACGATGGCTACATGGGGTAGTAGACAACTATCAGTGCCTGCATAAGGTTTAAGATCGATTGACCACCTTGCACCAACATCGAAGGTGACCCGCGTTACTATAACACCATCTAGATTGACCGATTGTTTTTTGATCTTGCCATGTATATTGGCCGGAGCCTCATCTAGATTTGCCTTCTGTATATTTGACAGCGCCATATTTGACCTCCTCAATATTTACTAGACCCGCTCATCGTTAAGAAGCACGCTGAAGTTCACATTAATTGGCCTTTGCAATGTATCGAGCACAGGGCAATGGGCGTTTACCATATCTGCTAAATCTCTTATTCTGTTACGATCGGCGGGGCTTTTTATATTTACTTCATAATAAATATCCATAAAACCCGAAGGCACAGGAGCCACATTGAAAAGCCCTCTTAAATCGAGACGGCCTTTAACGTTTATTCTTATTGAATCTATCGGAATTCCCAATACCGCTGCATAGGCGGCATATACTATCTCCTGGCAGGTTCCAAGAGCCGCAAGGACCAGCTCTACTGGATTGGGTCCCTTATCTGTTCCGAGTAACTTTGGTGGTTCATCCACATAAAGATTAAACTGGCGGATTTGTGCCCTTGTCAGAAATCCTCCGACCAATTCAGTTTTGGCCTCAAACTCAGCAACAGCCGGAGTCTCCGGGGCATTTTTGAGTTTGCCAATAATGTGGTTTAGTCTTTCTGCGAGGCTTTTATTATCTGCAACAACCTCGATTGCCTGCAGGGTTTGTTCACTCATAACGGTTATCCCTCCTTTTTGGTTTAATTTAATTAATAAAGCAACATATCATG
>CAYMEO010000101.1:0-5437 GCA_964389705.1 uncultured Spirochaetia bacterium | reverse complement strand
ATAACGGTTATCCCTCCTTTTTGGTTTAATTTAATTAATAAAGCAACATATCATGCGCACGGGCTGGGCCCGTAGAGAACTTTGTAAAATCAACGTTAAAAAACGGATCAATGCTCATCCTTCCATCAGGACTGACTCTTATAAGCCGAACCCAGAAATTCTCAGCCCCATAGTCGTATGTGCTAAGTAGTGAGTTTGTAACATAAATCCGCTTTCCATCATAGGTGATGTGCATCATGTTCGGGTGAAGTCCAGGATAAACAGTATCGTGGAGCTTAGGTTTTGCGGGATCGCTTATGTCCCAAGCCTGAATCTCATTCGTGCCAAAACAACTAACGTAGAGATATTTATCATCCACGGACTGACGTAGGTCAGCAGGCAGACATCCTTTTCCTAAATCGGCGACCTTTTTAAAATCAAACGAACCGTCTTTTTGATTCCACATCCAGATGCTATCTCCGGCAATAACATTCGTATATCCATAATTCGATCCGGATTTCCTTGCCCAGCGGACTTCGAGGGGTAGCTTCTCATCGATTTTTGCAACCTGAATGGGTTTTCTCTCCTTGAAGTCCCAAATAACTAATGTATTTCCAAACTGATTCGGGTCATTCTGACTAAAGGGTTTTGAATAGTTTTTAAATGGCGTCCAGCTTGATGTAATCATCCGATTGATCTCAGGCTTAATCCCAATGTCATACACATAAGGGGCGCCTTTTGGAAGCGGTATGCTTCTTATGAATTTCCCGTCATTTGTGAACTCGGCAAGCCCTCCAGGGGCATTTCCGTCTGCACTGGATGTAAATGTAATGAGCATCCTTCCTGGAATGGCATAAAAGGTATGGGGACCCATAAATCCGGTAATCTTCGAAACATCCTCTATCACCTTTACAACCCTTGGGTGTGCAGGGTCGGAGGCAACATCAATAATCCAGATACGCCTTGAAAAAAGACCCCCTGCCCAGATCTTAGTCCTGTCATCTGTAAAACCCATATGATGGGTTTCATTACCTTTTGAGCCGAGATCAACGGTGTTTATAATCCTTCCATAATTAGGCGAAGCTATATCAACATCAATCACAGCAATAAAATCATTGTCCTTTGCATCCGCATCCACAGACATGACATATAGATACTTTTCGGGCTTTGTGAGATAGCTTATAAAAGGCGAGTGACAAACCTCTGCAAAGGCTGAAGTCATCGCAAAGAGTAATAGAAATAGAATTGGAAATATATAGATTATCCATTCTTGCAAGGCCTCATTTATTTTTGAGTCTTTGACATAACTCATAGTCTCATACCTCCTTTACCGACTCGGCCAAAATGTTTTCTTCTGCTTTCAATGGTACTTTTACTCCATATAAACCAGGGCTTGTATTTCTCCCTATCTTCTCTATAGAAACAAACCAGCCATCTACATCTCTTACTATAACTCGATCGCCAACCCTTATACCTTTGAGGTCATCACTCGGTGCAACCCTGAAGACTCGACCGTTGAGATCCTTGAGAGTAACAATGCCACTTTCAACCGCCTGCACTTTACCCGACACACTAAGCCCATCTCGTGAAATCGTTTCTACCCCTAAAAGGCGATTCAAGATATCGTTTATTATAAAAATCAATGTGATGATTGCGCTGAGACACAAGACAATAACAAAGACAGATATTTTTTTCATTTCTCTTGACTCCTTCATTAAAGATCCTTGAGAGTTCCCCGAGATTATGACTCTCAGGGAACTCTCCGGAGGTACGAGATGCCTAGAAGCACTATGCCAACAAATCCCTATATTTAATAGGAACCCTCCTGATGCCTTTTTCTACTACTAGCCAGAGGTAGATCCAGAGCCGATGATAGCCCTTGCCAAAGAGGTTCCAACACAACACCACAGTCTCTAATATCCCGAAAATAACTCCCCGGATTGTCCTGCCATACCATAAACCTATGTAATATAGCCCTAAGCCTCGCCTTTACATCAGGTGAATTAAAATCCCATTTGAAATATCCCCCCAGTGGAAAAAATATCTTCATGAAAAAGAGTTGTTTTATCACCTCATGCTCCCCTATCCCATATGGTTCAAACCATCCTGTTCTGACCCAGCTATATCCTCTACCGAATGTTTGAGCCATTGTGCCTTTAAGTCCCAATCTCTCTGCGGCCTTTGATGCAAGATATGTAAAGACACAAGCAGCCTCTTGTGTAAAGTATCCATAAGTCGGGAGCTTGTTATCCATATCTCTTAGGTTTTTAATCAGAGGCGAGCCTTCCGCAATATATTCATAATCTGAAAATCTATCTCTCGCATCTACTATTGTGAGCCTACTGTTTAAATGATTTTTAGGATCGAATTCTCCTATATCACCATACCCTTCAAGTGAAATCCTGATATTTGCCCATTCCCTTTCCGCTATTTTGAGTTCTTTTTCTATTTCCATTGTCTCCTCCATAAAAATTAGATTTCGCTAGCAAACTCAATACATTTTGCCAGTTATACTTAATACAAGAATTCGTGTTTATTAGGGTAGAACTATGAGTTTATTGGGCTACAACAGTAGAATGTACTTCTCGACTGGTAGTAAATTAGGAGTGGTTTAAAGCTTATCACACCGCTTAGCATAGACATTATACTAATCCCCATCTCTCCCTGATTTTGTTCTCTATCTTCCCAAATATTAATCTATCTACTACTACTCCGATTACGATTATAACAATCATCACGGCTATGACCTGATTCATGTCATTGAGCTCCCTGCCCATCATAAGCAGGTGGCCAAGCCCCAGACCTACATAGAGGAGCTCTGCGGCCATGAGGGATCGCCATGCAAAAGACCATCCCTGCTTAAAACCTCCTATAATAGATGGAAGCGCCGCCGGTATAATAACCTTTGTATATAAATAAAGCCCCTTTGCCCCCATTGTCCTTGCCGCCCTTATATAAATAGGCGGAACATTCTTCACTCCAGTATCAGTGCCGATTATAATTGAAAAGAGCGACCCTAGAATAACAACCGTCTGCATTGCAGACTCGCTTAATCCAAACCAGAGAAGCGCAAGCGGAAGCCAGCATATACTTGGGAGTGCCTGAAACCCCAAAACCAATGTACCCAGTGTTTCATCGAGCGTCTTTATCCTGCCTATAAGAAGCCCTAAGCACAGTCCGATTACTATTGATAGCCCATATCCAATGAGGATCCTTTTCATACTGACTAATATCCCGATTATGAATGTCCTGTCCTCAAACCCAGCAATGAGCGTTCTTATCACGCCAATGGGGGTTGGGAATATATATTCTGGCCAAATCTTAAGAAAAGAGAGCCCCTGCCACAGCCCTATAAGGATAAGATAAAAGATAAATAATTTTGTCAGGCGCCTAGTCACTGATAAATCACCCCTTTTCTATCGGCCCTGTATTCTGGCTCTTCTATCTCCTCTTTTAGGTCATCTGTAATCCACTTTGTGTTTAAAAATATCTCTGGGTCATCTACTCTTCTCGGTCTTGCAACTTCAATCTCATACTCCGACTTGATTCTCCCAGGATTCCTCCCAAACACTATAACCCTATCTCCAAGGAGAACAGCCTCTTGAACATTATGCGTAACAAAAATTATAGTTTTATGCGATTCGATCCAGATCTTTTGTAGTTCTTCCTGAAGCGTTTCCCTTGTGTATACATCGAGTGCCGCAAAGGGTTCATCCATAAGGAGAACAGCGGGCTCCATAGCCAAGGCCCTTGCTATTGCCACGCGCTGTTTCATCCCACCTGATAACTGATGGATAAAAGAATTATGAAATCTCTCATCGAGTCCTACGAGATTCAGGTAATCGAGCGCAAGGGTTCTGCGCACCCTTGGATCTACATTGAGGATTTTCAGACCAAATTCAACGTTCTGCATCACCGTAAGCCATGGGAAAAGCGCACCCTCTTGAAACACAACCACACGGTCGGAGCCAGGACCGGTTACGCGATTTCCATTCGACCAAATCTCGCCACGTGTGGGCTTATCAAGCCCCGCAATTAAATTGAGAAGGGTAGACTTGCCGCACCCTGAGGAGCCCACAATGCATATAAATTCCCCTGCGTGAATTGTCAGATTAATATCCTCAAGGGCATTTACCTTTCCGTAGTTCGTCTTGAATACCTTTGAGACATTTATTATCTCAAGCCTCGGTCGGGTTTTCTCAATCTTTTGGATGAAGATCTGCCAGAGCCCATTTTGTTCAATAACCCGAAACGGATAACCCCTTCGAGTGCAAAACCTCGGGACATTTTCCCTCGCCGTAGGCTCATGATCGCATACAGCCTGAAGAACCTCTCTGTCATTAAGCCCCCTCATCGCGTCTCTAATAACATTAAGCGGATGGGGACAAACCGCCCCACGCACATCAATTAGCTTGTGCGGCTTCAGTTCATCGAGATTTTTTAGGTCTTCAGTCTGCAATGGTTCGCGCCCAGTTTTAATAATCACCTGTTTTTACCTCTTGGTTTTTGATCTCGATCCTTATAGGCTTAAGCCCCTTTTCCAACAGAACCTCATTTAGTAATGTCAGATCATAAATGTTTGATAAATCCGGCTGTTCCCTGCCCAAGAATCCTTGCTCAAATGCCCAAAGTGCCGATTGAAAAAGTGAGTTTGGTATAGGGTCATAGGTAAATTCAATCCTCTTTAGTGATTCATTAAGGACGTTTTCAGATATAGCCTTTCCCGTTTCCATCTTTATCTCATTGTTGAGTACCCTTTTTGCCTCCTCTGGGTTTCTGTTTATCCAGTTTGTAAGCTCTACGTGGGTTGCTATCCATTTTTTGACCAAGTCCGGATGTTCTTTTAAGAACCTCGTGCTCACAATAAGGTGTGAGGTAACAAATCTTCTACCAGGCCAGATATCCCTTTCATCAAGAAAGAGCCTTCCATTACCCTCAAGTATCAACCTCGAGACCCAGGGCTCAACCGTCCATGCCCCGTCAATCTCCTTTTTGATAAACAGGGTCAATTGATCTGGGTTTTCAATAGGTATAACCTGCACGGTCCCACCCTTCTCTTTTACCTTATATCCATTGTCTTTGAGCCAACCACGAAGTGCCACATCCTGTGTGTTTCCCAACTGCGGAGAGGCAATCTTTTTACCATCAAAGTCCCTTACGGTATTTATCCCAGAATCCGATCTAACAACAAGACCTGCTCCCCCACTTGCCGCCCCAGCAACAATACGAAGGGCTTCTCCCTTAGATTTTACGTAGCCATTAATGGCGGGATTAGGGCCTATGTATGCAATATCAAGCTGTCCGGCAAATAACGCCTCAATCGCCGACGGGCCAGCATTAAATACCCTCCATTCAACCTTTACGTCCTTTCCCAATGCCTTTTCAAACCATCCATTTGCCTGCCCAATCACGCCCTGAGCATGGGTTATGTTAGGAAAATGACCAGCGCGAATGGTTA
>CAYMEO010000100.1:0-7771 GCA_964389705.1 uncultured Spirochaetia bacterium | reverse complement strand
AAGGTAACACATTAAGCAGAGACTCCTCTTGATAGAAATGATTCCTTGTAGGATAATGGAGAAAGTGGTAGCCTACCTAAAAATAGCAAAGAGGAGATAGGATTAATATGAGTTGCACCAAACTCGTCGCAATTATACTTGTTTCAGCAGTGCTGATCTCAATCATACCTTTTAAAGCACAGGCTGGTGAGTACAAGGTGTTGTGCAGTTCAGACAGCTATAAATATCACTACTGCCGCATCAATGGCCAAGTCAGGAGTGTGAGACTCTATAAAAGGGTGAGCGATACCCTTTGTGTTAAGGGCTCCAATTGGGATTATGACAGAAACGGCATTTGGGTAAGTAAGGGCTGCCAGGCATATTTTGTAGTTAACACATATACGGAGAATACGGTGAGGTGTGAATCGAACGACTATAAATATCACTATTGCCGCGCCGATATTGGAAACAGGGTAGTACTCCTTAAGCGCAAACTAAGCGACTCTACTTGTGTCAAGGGTGTCAACTGGGGCTATAACAGAAACGGTATCTGGGTAAATAAGGGCTGCCGTGCCGATTTCGCTGTCAGAGGGAGATAAGATAAATTGTGACGGGAGTGTCACCCAAGGATTACCAAATATAAAGCCGATCATTGCAATGAATTAAATCAAGCTGAAATTTGATCCAATTAGCTTCCGTATCCAAATTCCCTTACAAGATTCGTGTTCTCGGTCCATCTCTCTTTTACCTTGACCCATATCTGGAGATAAACCTTTGCGCCGAGAATTCTTTCAATATCAATTCTCGCAAGGGTTCCAACCCGCTTCAGCATTTTTCCCCCCTCACCGATTATAATTCCTTTATGGGCATCCCTCTCAACATAGATTATGGCTGAAACTCTCACAAGATTTCTTTCGGGGACATATTGTAAATCCTCAACTACAACGGCAGTTTTGTATGGAATCTCCTCGCGCGTAAGATTGAAAATCTTCTCTCTTATAAGCTCAGCGATAAGAAATCTCTCAGGACGATCAGTAACCATATTGTCAGGAAAGTACTTTGGTCCCTCCGGAAGATATTTTCTAATAGTGTTTAGAATATCATCAATTCCATCGGCTCTGAGGGCGGAAATGGGTATTACTTCAATGAATTTTCCTTCGAATTTCTGAGATTCCGAGATAATTTCTAAAATTTCACTCTTCCTTACAGTGTCAATTTTATTAATCACTAATATGGCAGGTTTGGGAAGGCTATCAATTATAAAGCGGTCGCCTGCGCCAAATGGTTCTTTTACCTCAATCATCATTAAAATAACATCCGCCTCTCCAATAGTGCTCATCGCGGTTTCAACCATAACCTTTCCGAGTTGGCCCTTGGCCTTGTGTATTCCAGGGGTATCGATAAAAATGAGCTGAGCGTCGGGAAGATTCTTTACTCCGACTATTCGATTCCTCGTCGTATTGGGCTTTTCCGAAACCGCGGCAATCTTCTCACCGACAATGACATTAAGAAGGGTGGATTTGCCTACATTCGGTCTTCCAATTATAGATATAAAACCGGAACGAAAGTTCTCTTGAGTTTTTAATTCTTTCTCCAAATTCCTCAACCTCAATAGAATATGAGCTTCCAATTAATAAGGACGATTTGCGAAGCATTCCTCATTATTAGCAATTATATTCTCAAAAGACTCCGTAGCCTTTGCTTGATAACATCTAATATAAAGGTTAACATTTTTAAACACGGATTAGAAACGGAAAAAGGGAGCGGACTTATGCTTGATCTTTTGGGAGATTGGAAAAGAACAGACTACTGTGGAAGCCTCGGAGCAAAAGACCTAGAGCGCAAAGTGATTCTCATGGGATGGGTTCAATCAAAAAGGGATCATGGCGGACTTATATTTGTGGATTTAAGGGATAGAGAAGGTATTGTACAGATTGTTTTTAACCCTCAGTTCAGCAAAGAATCACATGAAAAGGCAGGGCTGTTAAAAGATGAATGGACTATAGCTGTAAAGGGTACGGTAAAGAGGCGACCGTCTGAGACATTAAATCCGAATATTAAGACGGGCGAGATTGAAGTCATTGCAGAGGAGATAAGAATACTCAATACATCAAAGCCCCTACCATTCTCTATAGAGGATGAGATAAAAGTAGATGAACTTCTGAGACTTGAATACAGGTTTCTCGACCTGAGAAGGCCGATAATGAGAGACAACCTCATCTTAAGACACAAAATAGTGAGTGCAACGAGAAGCTATCTGAATTCCAAGGGATTTATAGAGATAGAAACCCCTTATCTTACTAGGTCAACACCCGAGGGGGCAAGGGACTTTTTAGTCCCGAGCAGACTCAATCCAGGTGAATTTTATGCCCTTCCTCAATCCCCTCAGCTTCTCAAGCAAACACTCATGATTTCTGGATTCGACCGATACTATCAGATTGTGCGCTGTTTTCGCGATGAGGATTTAAGGGCTGATCGACAGCCCGAGTTCACACAAATTGACTTAGAGATGTCGTTTGTGGACGAGGACGAAGTTATGGAAACAGTTGAGGGAATGATTAAGGCAATCTTTAAACAGGCAAAGGGAATAGAGATTGAGACACCATTTATGAGGATGAAATACGATGAGGCAATGCTCAAGTACGGAAGCGATAAGCCGGACTTAAGATTCGGTCTTGAGCTTCAGGATGTTACCGAAGTATTTAAGAATTCGGGATTTAAGGTGTTTAGCGACGCAATAAAAAGAGGTGGAATCATAAAGGCGCTAAATCTCAAAGAAAGGGCCTCAGAGCTTTCAAGAAAGGAGATCGATGATCTAGGAGAATTTGTAAAATCCCTCGGCGCAAAAGGACTCGCATGGATAAGGGTCTCCGAAGGTGAGTGGCAATCACCGATAACCAAGTTTTTAAGCGAGTCCGAAAAAGAGAAGTTAAAAGACACACTAAAGATTGGAGATGGAGACATCATATTTTTTGCGGCGGATTCGGCTTATACGGTAAATCTCGTTCTCTCAAACCTGCGGCTTCGCCTCGGAGAGAGATTTAATTTGGTTGATAAGAGCAAACTCGCATTTCTCTGGGTAGTAGATTTTCCCCTTCTTGAATTTGACGAAGCCGAAAAACGATACGTTGCGATGCACCATCCCTTTACATCGCCAAAGGAAGAAGATCTAGAAATCTTTGATGACACACCGGAAAAGGTAAAGGCAAGGGCCTATGATATTGTTCTAAATGGGGTTGAAATCGGCGGAGGAAGCATTAGGATCCATAGAAGCGACATACAGGAGAAGTTATTTGATAAGATAGGACTTGAGCCTGAAGAGGCAAAGAAGAGATTCGGATTCCTCCTCAAAGCCCTTCAGTTTGGAGCTCCCCCTCATGGAGGGATCGCACTCGGAGTTGACAGATTAACTATGCTAATTGCGGGTGCTAGCTCTATAAGGGATGTTATCGCCTTTCCAAAAACTCAAAAGGGGGTCTGTCCGTTCACGGAAGCTCCTTCGCCTGTGGACGAAAAACAACTCCTCGACCTGAAAATAAGGGTGGATTTGAAACCCTAGGATGAACCCTTCTTGGCTCTAGATAGCTCTTCCCTAGAAGAAGGAATTTTAGAAAGTATTTCATCATCTACCAGATAGACCGATTTTTCATCGGCAATTTTAGCGTAGACCTTTCCATTCTCCCTCTTTCCAAAAAGAAGGGTCTTCTTTTTATCAGCATCAGAGATCACAATTCGAGTTTCAGGTTTATCTAGTCCGTATGGTGATAAATCACCTGGGTTATCATCAACAAATTTTTCGACTTCAAGACCTTCAATTCCTTCTAAGAGCCCTAGAACCTTTGATTCATTCACTCTTATGCTCTTGTTATCATCTAATTCCCAGCTATTTCCCTTTTTATTAATTGAAATCCGGGTATCCCCTCTCTCGATCTCTAATGCGCTTACATTTCCAAAACTAATTATCCGTCTATCCCTTAAATCATTTGCCGACTTTATTAAAAATCCCTCAACCGAGTCTCTGTTTACAAGAATGACTCTGCTTTCATTATCCACCCGTATATACGTTCCTGAGCCTGTAGGACTCTCAGTGCCTATTAATATTCGGTACTTCTTTTTTGGGGTTTTTGCATTCACCTCAACTTCTGGCTTATCAAGACCAAACCCAGACAAGTCGTTGGCATTCTCAGAGATAACCTTTTTAATTCTCATCTGAGAAATGTCCTTTGTCATCCTGGATATGATTCTATCGTCGGCCCTAAATTTTTTTGAATTCTCAAGGATAAACCACTTTTCTCCCTCTTTTTGACACACCAATGTGTATGAAGGGTATTTAAGCTCTATTTCATCTATTTGTCCCCAATTAACAACTGGAAAAACTCTCTGTTTTTCACCTTCGCTCGGCTTTCTTATCTGAAAGAAATAGAGATAGCCTAAAATCAAGGCTAGAACCAAAGCCGCAATGACGGTTCCTGAAAGCCTTCTTATATAGCCAGTGTATTTTATTTCAGCAGTCATAGGTACTTAATTAGAAGCAGTCTCATAAGTGGTAGTAAGTCCTTGTTTTTCATGGCTTTTTTGCCTTCTACCGGTATTTATGAGACCGGTTCTAGCCAAGAATAAACCAATTATTAATGTATACTCCCCATTTATCCGCTTTATCAATTCAAAACTAAGATGAATCACATATTCCTACGCCGCCACCAAATAGCAATTCCAGAAAGTAGAACAATTGCTGGAAGAATAACTACAGTAACAGAAAAAGTAATCCTCATTTGTTTGCCAGTAAGAACCAAATTGCTCTCTTTAGCCACTTTTGGTCTAATTGAAATCAGATGCTCATCCCCTGTAAGCCAGTTTAGAGTATTTAAAAAAAAGTCACTATTTCCTGAGAAATTAAAGAACCGATTTGACACAAAACTTACATTTCCAAATACGGCTATTTTAGCTTTTTCTCCAACTTCACTCACAGCGGCAATCCCTAGGGGTCCTGGTTCATCCCCGGGGTCTCTCTGGGCAGTTCCCTGATCAAAAAGGGCAAAATTCGTCTCACCCCAACTGTACTGGCTTGTTTTGGCAATTATGGTTGTCCTAATACCATTACTCTTGATAATGCCGACGCTCCTGCTATATGGGAAAAGGGTTGCAAACTTAAACTCAGACGTAATCTCATGTGGAGGATACTCGGCTACAATTGGGGCAACATCTCCGCCCCCGGCAAGTTTAGAAGAAGGATCAATTATAATATCGTTCTTTATATCAAAGCCGTAACCCCTCAAGAGTAAAACCAGATCCTCGCCCGATCTCGGCTCAATCATAAATATGGCTTTTCCACCGCTGTCAAGATATTTCTTAATAATCTCTATCTCCTTTTGGTCCAATGGTTTCTTAGGACCAGCAACAATGAGCACTGAATTCTCTTTTGGAATGCTCAGCTCCTTTAGAAGTACCAATTCTTTAACATCATAAGATTCATCCTCAAGGGCGTGCTTTAATCTTCCAAAACCCTCCGGTTCCGAATCACTCTGAATATCTCTTTCTCCATGACCAGAAAGAAAGTAAACGGTTTCCTTTATATCTTTTGATAATTTTATGATTGCATTTGTAATCTCTTCCTCAGCATTATCCACAATGCCTCCCGATATTGGGTCTGCCAACTTCACCTTCAAGTTTTGATTTTTACTTATGAGCACCACGGTTCCATATTCGTTGACATCATATTTCTTTGCAATTCCAGGCTCTTTATCGGGGTCAATAAATCGCACCTCTATTTTCCTGTTCCTCCTTGAGTATCCATTTATCAGGTCCTGAAACTCCTTTCTATCAGGGCCGACTTCCTTAAAAAAAGCCAAAACCTCTATCTCTGTATCTAAACCCTTTAGTACCTTAATCGTCTGATCCGAAAGTGAATATAACCTCTCTCGAGTAAGGTCAAATCTGCTGTCATTCTTAAACGCCCAATAATTTAAAGCCACAAGAATTCCAAGGATTATCAGAACAAATATCAATGCATTGGCCCCGTAGAGGAGAAAGCGCTTTTTACTCATCTCCACCTCTCAGACTCAACCATAATATAAGTCAGAAATAGACCAAAAAATATAAAAGAAAGATAGTATATTGTATCTCTCAGGGCAATTACACCCTTGGTAAAATTATCAAGGTGGTTGATTATAGAAATGTATCCCAATATGGAATTATCGGCATCGGATGAGGCTCCGAGTATCCAGAAAACGAGGAGAATCCCAAAAGAAATCACGGCGGCTACTATCTGATTCTCCGTGAGGGAAGAGGCAAAAAGCCCCGCAGATATTAAGCTTCCACCCAAAAGAAAGAGTCCCAAATACGCAGAGAGCACAGGGCCTAAATCCGGATTTCCATAGACTCTAAGAACAACCAAATAAATAGCAGAGAGAACCAACATAATAGCAAAAAGAGAGAAAGAGGCAAGAAACTTTCCAAGAACAATCTGTGAGACCCTCACAGGGGATGTAAAGAGGAGCTCTGCTGTAAAATTCTTTCTCTCCTCGGCAATAAGCCTCATCGTAATGAGCGGAATCATAAAGAGAAGCACTACGCTTATTGTGCCAAAGTAAGGACGAATTACAAATTCATTCAAATTGAGTTTTTCTCTAAGTAGCTGAAATCTCGGATCAAATTGAGATTTAATAAAGCTCTCAAGATAAAAGAAAAAAAATATTCCAGAAAGAACGAGGAATACAACCAAAATAATGTACGCAATAGGAGAAGCAAAATAGGATTTTAGTTCCCTCTTTAGTATCGTAAAAATTGCCTTCATTTACTCCCCCTCGGTTGAAATAACTCTGAGAAACACATCTTCAAGCGTATGTGTGAGCGGTCGCATTTCAAGAAGCCCCCATCCATTCTGAACGATGGTTTTTGCCAGTTCTTCTCTAATATCAACTGTACCTTTTGTCTGAATTATAAACTCCCCGTAGGCATTTTCAGTAACATGAGATACATGGTCAAGGGACAGGATTTTCTCTTTAACTTCATCACTTCTATAATTGATTTTAAGAAATAAAACCTGTGCACCTTCTACCCTCTCGGAAAGTCTCTCAAGCGATTCCTCTAAAACAATCTTTCCTTCATTGATTATTATGACCCTTGTGCATACCATTGTAACCTCCGGAAGTATATGAGTGCTGAGAACGACCGTGCGCTCTCCTGCGAGACTCTTTATAAGATGACGAATCTCTATAATCTGCCTTGGATCAAGTCCGATTGTAGGCTCATCAAGCACAAGGACTAGTGGATCGTGCACTATTGCCTGAGCAATACCAATACGCTGTCTATATCCCTTAGAGAGATTCCCAATGAGGCGTTTCCTTATATTCACAATTCCACACCTTTCCATTGCCAGATCGAGTTTGCTTTTCTTATCCTTACCAGACACCTTCTTTAAATCAGCAACAAAGTCAAGATATCCCTCAACGGTCATATCATTATATAATGGGGGATTTTCAGGTAGATACCCTATGAGCCTTTTTGCCTTCATCGGGTCTTCCATAATGTCAAAGTCGGCTACGCGAACCGATCCATTCGTTGGAGGCATATATCCTGTAATAATTCGCATTGTAGTAGTTTTCCCAGCGCCGTTTGGGCCGAGAAAACCGAGAATCTCTCCATGTTCCACTCGGAAAGATACGTTATCTATGGCAACCAGATTGCCATAGCGCTTAGTGAGATTTTGAACCTCTATCATCTTCTCAAAACTGAAGTTTCTAAAATTTAAGCTAACAACTTAATCCATAGAGAAGCATTGTCAAGAGGGAAA
>CAYMEO010000099.1:0-7793 GCA_964389705.1 uncultured Spirochaetia bacterium | reverse complement strand
AGAACGGGTTGAAGAAGCAATAGCCTCTGCAACTGCGGCATCTAAGGTTCTTATTAAGATGTAATAGGGCAGGCAGGGTTCTGCCTGCCCATGCATTTTTTAAATCGTATAACCTGTTTCGTTGTGCTGGCTCAAATCTATTCCCATTAGCTCTTCTTCCTCTGAGACTCTCAGTCCCATAATGGCCTTAAGAATGGAGAGGATAATGAATGTGCCTACAATGGCAAGAGCCCATGTAGCCGCTACGGCAATTAACTGAACCAAGAATTGATGCGGGTTGCCGAAGAATAGGCCATTGTTTCCGGCCGGGTTTATTGCCTTTGATGCAAATAGCCCTGTTGCAATAGCACCCCATGTCCCACCGATTCCATGTACTCCAACTACATCTAGAGAATCATCATAGCCCAATCTTACTTTTACCGTACATGCAGTAGAACATATGATTCCCGCGCCGAGTCCGATAATAATAGAGGATATGGGACCTACAAAGCCCGATGCCGGGGTGATTGCTACAAGCCCGGCCACGGCACCGCTTGCCGCGCCTAGGCATGTGGGCTTTCCTCTAAATATCCAATCCATCATCATCCACGAAATCGCAGCCGTTGCTGTGGCAATGTGTGTGACTACAAATGCACTCGTAGCCAGCGCACCGGCTGAGAGGGCGCTTCCTGCATTAAACCCAAACCATCCAACCCATAGAAGGGATGCACCAACTATGCAAAACGGAAGGTTGTGAGGCACCATTGTTTCACGTCCATACCCTATCCTTTTGCCAAACATAATAGAGGCTACGAGAGCCGATATGCCTGAGCTTATGTGAACCACTGTTCCACCGGCAAAATCCAAGGCCCCCATACCGCCGTTGGTGCCTATCCACCCACCTTTGCCCCAGACCCAATGTGCTAGGGGATCATAGATGAATGTCGCCCAAAGCAATATAAATATGAGGAATGTGCTGAACTTCGCGCGCTCTACAAACGTCCCTGTAATAAGAGCCGGGGTAATGATTGCAAACATCAACTGGTAGATCATATACAACTGATGCGGTATGGTACCCGCATAGTCTGGATTTGGTTCGAGCCCAACCCCCTTTAATCCGAACCATGCAAGGCTCCCTATTATGTGTCCTTTATCAGGGCCGAATGAAAGGCTGTAACCCCAGAGCACCCATTGGATAGTAACCAGACCTACTATTATGAAGCTGTGCATTATAACGCTAAGGACGTTTTTTGACCTAACCAGACCTCCATAGAAGAGAAACAAACCCGGTATGGTCATCATCAATACCAGGGCCGCGGATGTGAGCATCCAGGCAGTATCGCCCGTATCTATCTTTGGTGGTGCTGTTTCCTGGGCGAATGATAGGCCCGTAAACAGGATTAAAAAGAATACGGCTGGAGTTAAAACCGGACCTGTGAGGCCTGTGACTTCTTTTAACTTTTTCATCTCTAACCCTCCCTAGAAATTGTGAAAAAATCAAGTTCATAAATATACAAGAATTGTGCCAGCCATTTCCTCATGAAAATTGGGCGGGTTCTAAAACGAGTGCCTATAAATTGGACACACTATGCACAAGACTTAATCAAAACTGTGCCGATATCACCAAAATTGTAAGGGCATTCTTATATCTGGAATCGCTGACGGGGTATTGATTTCTCCATAAGATTGGCCTGAGGGCGATATTAAATAGGGTTGCTACTATCTTGATATCATGTAGTATTTAGACGAGCTATTCGGTCATGGACGGGCCTTAATCATATAAATTCGTAAATGTGTTTTTAATTCACAAATTGTTATGGTAAATACGGCAGACGCAGTTGTAATGGGGGGTGGGGTAACAGGGGCGAGTATCACCTTCCATCTGGCTAGGCTTGGTCTTAAAGTCATCTACAAGGAAAGGCAAAGACCGTTGATATATCTCCATTTCGTCTTGGCCGATTTGTTGAAGGTGTAAATCCGTTTAAGAACCCTAATCTTTATGGCGAAAGAGGGTAATAAAGGAAAAGATATTCTTTTCCCTGTGTTGTCCTGTTACAATCTTTGGTATCCCGATGCTTATAGTCCGCACATTGGGTTGCCACCAATACGATATTATGTAATATTTAGAAATCCCAAAAGTCTACTTAGAAAATTAACACAGGAGGATAATTCCATTGCAGAGGACAAATCTCATCTCTTCAAGGTATGTAGGTGATTTCAATGAAGGAGATATATACCATCACGGCGCGATTCAAATCACGCCTATGAGAAACAGGGAGTATATAAATAAGTATAGAGACGGTTTGATAATTGGGGCAAACCCAGAACTCGACTCTCATCTCGGATATGAGGATCCAGATTATAAACAGAAAAGGGAAAAATACGGGATAGAAAAGCCCGCACTGGTGAGTCAGGGATTTGTTTTTAATGCAGGGTTTGGACTCAGCGTCCATGATATATCTTTTAATGCCATTGCAAACCTGTCTTACAGCGACCTCAGATTCGGCGTGCCTGTATTTGAGGGCGATGTCATATATGGAAGGTCTCAGGTTCTGGGAAGGGAATTTAGAAAAGACGGGGCGACAAACGGCTCCGTTCAGGTAAGGACCACGATTTACAATCAAAGAGGCGAGTCGGTACTTGAGTATGTAAGACAGGTGCTAGTAAGGGCTGAGGGCAAAAAAACATACGCTAAAGAGAGCACTATAAAACCGCAGCCCAGCAAGATTGATATAAATAAAACGGTTCTTCCAAGGCCATACCACGACCTGCCAATGGATCTCCTTGGAAAGGACGGAAAGGTGTTTGAAGATCTTAAAGTGGGAGACGTTTTTCACGGTTTGTTTGAAGAATCAATTGATCTTGTAACGTTTAGCTGGCTTCAGATTGCGACACTCAATGATGCGGCTGTCCATCATAATCCCTCATCGAATTTCATTGGCTATGGCGGTGCGGTGAAGGCAAGAGCCGAAGGGGAGATAAGCGGTCATTTTCCTCTTGCCTATCACCTTGGTATGAATAGCGGCTCACATGATGCTCCAACATATCCGGGGGATATTGTTCAGGTAATATTTGCCGGTGGAAGGGAAGGGGCACATGAAAGAATAAGGGCGAGGGTTGAGATATTAGACAAAACCACGGTTGTCGGAAGGGATGATATGGGGATCATAACAGTGAAGCTCATAGGGGAAAAATATGTAACCGATGGGGGACTGAAGGCACTTGAGTCAGCGAAGTTTGGAGGGATTGACCAGATATATGAGGAAGGTGGAAACAGGTTTCTTAGGGTACTTACATTAGATCAGGTGCTAGCTGTACCTACTCAAAAGGCGTTTAAATGATTGTTTATTCATTCACTGTTAAATAAAAATTCCAAGAGGGTAAGTACATATGGCAACCAAAACCAAAAGACCCAAAGACCTCAGATACACCCTAAGTCTCGAAAGGCACCGTCCTTTCGACGTTAAGTGGTATGAAAAAGAGGATAGAACAAAGTGGGTCTTACCCCATATCCTAAGGCAAAGGGCCGAAGAACTAAGCGACAAGCCATTTTTACAATTTGGATATAACCCTCCCTATAGCTTTTCTCAAACCAACCTTCTTGCCAATAGAATCGCAAACGGGCTTATGCGCCTTGGGGTTAAAAAGGGAGAAAAGGTAGCGGTCTATATGCCAAATTCCTCTGACTACGTTCTTATATGGTTTGGTATTCTAAAGATGGGCGGGGTTATGGTTCCTATAAATACGGCGTATAAAATGGATTTTCTTCAATACATAATAGATACATCTGATTCTAAGGTGCTCTTTATTGCCGAAGAGTATCTTGATAGAATACCCCCAATTGCAGATAGGATCCCTCAAATTGAGAATGTCATTGTATGGACGAGGACCGGAAGCGAAGAGTTTGATCCTCAGGGCTTTCATTCAAGACCTATGATTCCATTTAGTGCATTCCTGAATGAACATAGAGAAGACGAACCTGATGTGCAGATTACACACCTAGATCATGCAAGGCTCATGTATACATCCGGTACGACTGGAAGGTCGAAAGGTGTTGTAAGGCCGTGTCAGGCCGACTATCAAAGCGCAAGAAACTATGCCGAGGTTATGGATGTATGGAATGATGATATTTGCTTTACGTGTCTTCCCCTTTTTCATTCAAATGCGATGGTACTTACTGTATACCCTGCTCTCATCATGGGGGCACGGGTAGTTATACAGGAAAAATACAGCTCCACTCAGTTCTGGAAATGGATAAAGGATTACGGGGTTACAAAGTTCAATATTGTGGGCACTATGTCTTATTTTATGTGGAATACCCCATCTGTGCCTGAAGAGAGGGAGCATAAGGTAAAATTGGTTCTTGGCTCCCCAGCCCCTCATGATATTATTGAGCCTTTTATGGAGAGGTTCAATATAAAGTTTATGGAGGGCTATGGCCTTACTGAGATAGGTCAGGTTACATACATGCGCCCTGGAGAGCCGTTTCGAGTAGGCTCATGCGGCAAAGAGGCGCCGGGGTACGAGATCAAGATTGTAGATCCTGAAACCGATGAAGAGCTTCCGAGGGGTCGGGTTGGAGAGATAGTTGTTCGACCCAGGATTCCAAATATAATGCTCCATTATTATCACAAGATGCCAGAAAAGACTGTACAGGACTTTCGCAACTTCTGGTTTCATACCGGAGATGCGGGAAGAATGGATAGAAAGGGCTATATATACTTCGTTGATAGGGTAAAGGACTACATAAGGAGAAGAGGTGAGAATATTAGCTCATTTGAGGTTGAAAGGATTGTGAACTCACATCCCGCAGTAGCAGAGTCGGCAGCGGTTGGAGTGAAGGCTGAGACAGGCCGTTATGCAGAGGATGAGGTAATGGTTGTAGTTGTGAAAAAGCCCAATATGGATGTCTCCCCTGAAGAGCTAATAAGGTTCATTGAACCCCAGATGCCCAACTTCATGATTCCCCGGTTTATCCGTTTTGTAAACTCTCTTCCCAAGACTGGGACAGAAAGGGTGCAGAAGAACAAGCTTCGAGAAGAGGGCATAACCGCTGATACGTGGGATAGAGAGAAGGCTGGGGTACCAAGTTAAAGCGGTAGGATTTAAAAATGGGACGACTCTTGAAACCGATTGATAGACAACGCCTCTCAGTATGGCTCAGTTATGGTGAGGATGCAATCTACCTGGTTGCCGGTGGGATACTGGCCGCAACTGCTGGTCTGATGCTATTCTCAACGGGCAAGCTCTTCTTCCAGGCTGTACTAGCCGAGACACTTGTACGCAGTTCACTTGAAGTGCTTGATTCCCTACTTTTGGTGTTGATGTTGGTTGAGCTTTTGCACACGATTCGTGTTTCCATCGTGGAGCACACTTTGGTTACGGAGCCATTCCTCATCATTGCCTTGATCGCTGGGGTACGCCGCATACTGATCCTGACTGCGGAGGCCTCGCAATTCATTCAGACCCAGCCCGAACGGTTTCGTATGGCGATGATAGAGATAGGGGTACTCACGGTCTTCTTCTTGGTAATTGTAGGCTGTATAGTTCTACTTCGCCGCTTTTCCTCTAACTCTTCTGGGGCTTGAGATTGATATAAAGGCCTAATAGGGAACAGAGTCATATCAAACTGGTTGATTAGTAACTGTATAGTATATCATCTGAACCATTTGATGTCTCGGCGTAAGCTCCGTGAGGTATTTCCGTTTACAATGGATTCTTCGCCTTCGGCTCAGGATGACATGTACACTGTGTTTAATCAGATTTGATATTATTTCTCATCTCCTCGATGTACACATCAAAATTACATTTACTTGTATAGCGTGTGTAGATGGTTATGATACATGATATTAGATACCTCAATTATTTTGGGTAAGGAAGCGCGAAAGCCAGGTCTCGACTTTTTACCGTTGATGAAGATAAAAAAATAGCATAAGATGATTATAATTCGATAAAAAGAGGCGCGCATGCAATACGGTTATTTTACAATGCCTTTGCATCCTCCTGGGTCTGACTATACTCAGGCTCTTGATGAAGACCTGGAACAGATTATAGTACTCGATCGCCTGGGTTACCGAGAGGCATGGATCGGTGAGCATTTTACAGCCGCTTGGGAGAATATTCCTGCCCCTGACCTTCTGATTGCAAAGGCTATTCCATTAACTAAAAACATAATACTCGGCACCGGCGTCTCATGTCTGCCGAATCACGATCCCTTTGTGCTTGCCCATAGAATAGCAGTCCTAGACCACCTTGCGAAGGGGCGGTTTTACTGGGGTGTAGGAGCGGGGAGTTTTATCGGCGATTTTGAGGCGTTTGGAATTAATCCAAAGACGGGGGAGCAGAGGAATCTGACCAATGAATCGCTGGACTTTATTCTCAATTTGTGGAATAACCCTGAGCCCGGAATCTATGGAAATAGCAGATGGAGATTTTGTGTCCCAAAACCGCAAGACGATGTAGGGCTTGGGGTTCATATCAAACCATATCAGAAACCACACCCACCAATAGCGGTTGCCGGAATTACAGAGGGCTCTGGAACCCTGAGGATCGCGGGTGAAAGGGGATGGATACCCATGAGCATTAATTTTGTAACAAGGGATGTTTTAAAAACCCATTGGGCCTCGGTTGAGGAAGGGGCGGAAAAGACAGGAAGGGCCGCAGACCGATCGAAGTGGAGGATAGCCAGAGACATATACGTTGCCGAGACAACGAGAGAAGCCCGTCGAGATGTTAAGGAAGGGACTCTTGCAAGGGACTTTACAGATTATTTCTTCAAGATGATTCCAAAGATCAGGGGAAATCTAGATATATTTAAGATTGATAAAACCATGTCTGATTCGGATGTAACCCCCGATTATATGATGGACAACCTCTGGATTGTTGGGAGTCCCGATCATGTCATTGAGCGAATTAGAGAATTATATAATTATGTCGGCGGCTTTGGTGTTTTACTTGCAATGGGTCATGAGTGGCATCCCAAAGACCGATGGATCCGCTCCATGACACTCCTGGCGGAAGAGGTTATGCCAAAACTAAAAGACTTAGGCTAAAGATTAAGGAAACTTTGCCCTTGACATTTAAGTAAATTGCTTTATTATCATAATTAAAGTTAATTAATATACTTAACTCATGAGTGGGTATTGCTTAGAGGCCGCTGAGTTTAGACATGGAATCTAGATACATTACTACTCAGATTTCTAGGCCTATTGGAATTACTAATTGGGATACCATAAAGGCATATCTTTGTATTTTAGTTGTAATCTCTGTACTTGGAGTATTAGGTCCAATCCCTGTATCTAACAAGGTCCAAAAGAATCCGTGGTTGTTTACTTTAAACTCTACAACCTTTTGTTTACACTATATAAATGGTTCAACTAAACAGGGTTGTGCCCTTCTCGGTAATGATGAAGATAACGATCTTAGTGTAGAGGATTCCCAAACACCTTTTAAGCCATTTAAGGCGACAATTGGGCTTTTGGTCTTTGCTTTTATTAACTCACACTGGTGGGAAATTTTCTCTGATGAAATAAGGTCTTTTTCTTGTGTTTCTTTCTTTTCATTACTTCCTTTAAGATCCCCTCCTCTATTTCTCTGATTTAGTTTACTCTGCTTGGGCAGAGATCTTGAAGCTTACTTTAATCTGCCTAAGAGGTACAAACAGAATGAATGGTTATTGTGCGTAATGACGCGAAGCCAATTCATTGGGATCAGTTAAATAGTTAAATGAGGAGGGAAGAAATGAGGGCACTAAAAGCGCTCAAAATAGCAATAAGGGAGTGGGAAAACATCAGGTCTTCACTTGAGATGTGTGG
>CAYMEO010000098.1:0-7801 GCA_964389705.1 uncultured Spirochaetia bacterium | reverse complement strand
AAAGTGTAATTGTATTGCTTTAAAAAACAATACAGATAGAGCCGCTTCAGGAATGTAGGCGTTGTTAACAGGGTTTAGGCTCTATTTACATAATAGAGATTGATAAAATCAAATATTTTCAACTAATTACTAAACTCTAAAAAAGGGGGAATGTAAATTCCGTTTACAGATTTTAAAAACCCATAACTAAAGGAAATAGAGTAACCCAAGCAAATTAGGGCTTGGCATAAGGTTTGCAAATATGTTAATGTGAGTTTGGAATTGCATTGGCAAAATGGGTTATATGAGGTCCTGCTCTAGGGGAATCGGGTTTTCGTCTTCACGTTGTAAACAAGTCGAATTGGGAGAAGGTTTTATATAAGTCCATATCACATCTAATATAGAGAGGTGTAACATGGTGCAGATTGACATTCCCGTCGCATTCGCCATAGGAGCTATCTTTGCCGATGCTGCACATAAGCAACTTCAAACCAGCAGGCCAGAGTATTACTACCAAGCGCTTCTTAAAAATAACATCTATCAGATATTTTTCTTTAGCTGGATTCCTGTGTACTTCCTCCTCAATTACTTCGGCTGGGAGACCGACCACACATATGTGGTGGCATGGGGATTCTGTAACCGCATACCCATACTACCTCCCAATATTTATAGTGGTTTTTTTCTTAGCCGGAAACGGCGGATTTCTATTGGGATATTGGTTGGTCAAGAACGGACACGTTGTAGTAAATAGGATTGTCTACATCACAATCTTCATATACTCGGCGGCTTGGATCTTTGGACAGATAGACCGCACATTCCATCTAGGAAGCTACGCCGAATGGAAATCAGGCACAGCCCTTTGGTTCTATCAAGACCGCACGTTTCTATTTATGTTAATCTTCACGCTTGTAGTCTGGAGGGTTGCGCTCCTTATCTTTTTCTTCAAACTCAGAAGAGAAGGAAGGCATCTGGACACTTGGTAGTAAGGGGATGAAATGACTATCTCTGCCATAATCATACTAGTTCTTGTCCTTGTTTACCTAGTTATCAGATTCAATTCACTCTGGGTATACAGATTCCTTGACCGCGCCTTGGTCAACAACAGAGGTTCTCTATCACAAGAATACGAGCTGCCCAGATACTTCAAATTAGATAAACACGGCGAAGAAGTAGATGCCGCAGCCCGATGGCCTGGCTGGGACGGTTGGTATTTTTTTATGGTTCCTGAAGACAGGAATATCCCTATTAAGATGGTTCGGGCAAGTATTATGACCGGCCTCTATGGACTTGAGGGTATAGACAGCTATGAAAAGCTCCTCCTTAGGCTATCTACATTTGAAGCGGTTGAACATCTCACACTAATCCCAACAGAGGAGAGAAAAAACAACCTCTCCCACAATTACATGCCGAAGAAAGTAAACCTAAAGATGGATCATAAGAAACTGGACGTCTCTATAACCGGCGTTAAGGCTAAAAGCGATGATGAGATGGAATTATATGGCAGAATCACTGGCGCATGGCCAGACTATGAGTTTCAATTTACTAATCCGGAATCAGATATCAGCCTCGCCTTTCACTATAATGGAGAGAGCATAATATGGTGGGCAGATGTTCCTAAATTTTTTACCTATTTTGCGGCATTCGGAAGATTGCATGGAAAGATAACATATAAAAGAGGTACAAGCAGAGGCGATATTCATGAGTTAACTGACAAAGAGGAGACCTATTCAATCAATGGAAGGGGTTGTTTTGAACACGGTTTTGCCCGCAAACCGTTTGATTTCGACAGATTCTAGCTGCCCATTGTATGGTTAGAAAACCTCTTTCCCTCTTTTAAACCAATCCGATACCATTATGAGTTGTTTATTGGCGATGATAACCATCAGGGCGGTTTTATTCACGTAAGGGGATTCGGAATAGATTTTAGAAATCGTGGGGGGATTTATATAAACGGCACATATAGAGAGATCAAAAGCGTAAAGATCAAGTATCTCGACGACCCCAAGCCTGACGTTGTGGATGCTGAGTGCCTGGGAAAGCCCTCTGTAAAATTCTATAAGAGGTGGCATGTAAGGGCAGTGACTGATGATGGAATGTTTGAATATATGGGGAAAAGGGAGTGGCCCCCGGCCTCTATTTCAAGCAACATGATCTACTATAATTTCTCTTATGAAGGGACATACAAAGGACAAACCATAGGCGGAAGAGGATACGGTGAGTATGCAAATATTTAATCATATCACAGCAAATAGAAAATGAACGAGAGCCTCTATAAAAGGGTGTTTTTGATCGGGGCATTGTGGAATATTGCCGGAGAGGCATTTATAACACTTTTTGCCGGATGGATATTCTCTACAGCCAATATGACTCCGCCTCAGCCGCCTGCGTATTTCCATTCATGGATTGTCCTTTTCGTCACATTCGGCATTGGGTATTACATGGTCTACAGAAATATGTATGGAAATAAAGACATCGTCATATTGGGAATCATAGGTAAGGTGGGCTTTGCAATTATATTCATATACAACATATTAGCATTCAAAGGACAGGTTCCGCTATTTTTCTTGATCCCGGTTATAGGCGATCTAGTATTTGCCGTATTATTTGGAATGTTTCTCGACTTCGCAAAAAAGACCGGTAAAGGATGAAAGGCAATTGAGAGCGAATAACCTCATATATCTTTAGAAGGGGCATAAAATGAAGCAATATTATGATGTGGTCATAATCGGCTCTGGTTTCGGTGGCTCTATCACGGCGTGCCGTCTTGCAGAGGCTCAGAAAAAGGCAGGAAAAGATGTCTCTGTCTGTGTGATTGAGCGAGGAAAGCGTTACCACATGGGTGAGTTTCCGAGAAACCTGTCAAAGCCAAAAGACTGGTGGTGGCGCAATAGGGGAAAAGAGGGATGGAAGGGGCTTTTGGAATTCAGGTCATTTAATAACATCAGTGTGCTCGTTGGAAGCGGAGTGGGAGGAACATCCCTTGTCTATCTTGATGTTCAGATAGATGCCTTTAAATCAACATTTGATATAGTGGGCCCGGAAGGTCAAAAACGCTGGCCTAGTTCGGTCAACTGGCATGAGGAGATACCCCGATATTATGAGAGGATCTCTAATTACTCAGGCCCAGCCCAATACCAGACCCGCCCATGAAAAAGCTGGCACTAAAGGCGGCTGCCGATGGGGGCAGGACATCCGACAGGTTCAGGCTCCTTGATCTAGCAATCTACTGGGGAAAAAACGTGAGTGAAAAGGGTGTCTTAAATAAAGACCCCTATGACCGGGGTGGCCCCCCGCAGATCGGGTGCGCATATTGCGGCGAGTGTTTTATTGGCTGTAACACCCACTGATCTGAATTATCTCTGGCTTGCAGTCAAGGCTGGAGCCGAGGTGTATTCTCAAAATAATGTAGTAAGTATCGAGCAGAACCTAGATAACCATCCTATCTATCCTAAAGGCTATACGGTTCATTATGATGATCTGAGATGGAACTTTTCAGGGACTGTATCGGCAAAAACACTCATCGTGTCTGCCGGTTCTTTAGGGTCTACTGAACTTCTACTCAGGTGTAAACATGGCTATAGAAATGGTCGGGAAAGATCGCCCCTACACTACCCAATTTGAGCGATATGCTGGGGAGGTATTTTTCAGGAAACGGCGATTTCGGTGCAGTCGGATTTGAAACCAATCGCGCTGTAAACCCTATGACCGGCCCTACAATAACCGCAACAATAGATTATCGCGATAAGCTCGGCGGGCACGGATTTATTGTTGAAGACGGAGGCTTCCCCGATATACTCAGAGCATATTTGAGGCGAACCTCCGGTGGGTACGCCTCAGGACGTAAATGGCTACGCGCACTAAAGGGGATTTTCAATAGAGGCGGAACTGATAGGCTAATTGAGGGAATCTTTAATCAACTCCTCAAGCAGATGGATTTTGACTCAGTAAGAGACAACCTCCCTTATCTAGTCATGGGCATTGACGCCGCCGATGGAGAGATGTCAATAGACGATACGTGGTCGGCTCAGAAACACTTAATTACAGTGCATCCTCTGGGGGGATGCCCCATGGGAGATGATGATACAAAGGGGGTTGTTGATGCGAATGGCCAGGTTTTCAACTACCCAAACCTATATGTGGTAGATGGCTCAATTGTGCCTTCAGCCCTGGGGCCCAACCCCTCAAAGACAATAGGCGCACTGGCAGAAAGGGTTTCAGAAAGGATTATTATGAAGGGCACTTAGAAATATATAACACATCTTGTAAGAACACGCTGAGGCGGTGTCACTACATTAATAAAAGGAGGTGTTTTTATGGGTGAAATTGTAAAGACATATTCGGAGAACGGATTGAGAGTTACGAAACACAGATAGACAGAAACATAAGGATTGGGTTTGTGGAAAATGAGATTGTTATTGATCTGCCCACAATCTTCAATAAGAAGACAAATAAAAACGATTTTTTCATAACCCTCACCAACCAATCTAAGATCAAAATCGGCAGACTCCAATACCAATTGACTTCGCTTCAAAGAAATAATCTGAAAAGGGCTGGTTAGGTTTGTATTCAGTAAATTCCTCCCAACGGAGAGAGAATAAAATGCCAGACCACAAGGATTTTTAGGCGGTATTGTAAAAGACTTAAGTTCTAATTTTGGGCCAGGGGTGAAAAATCAAATAGAGGGGCATTAAAATTAAATTAATTTGGGATAGAAAGCTAAGCCTTTTTAAATTCAAGAAAGCTTGCCATAATCCTTTTCTCGCCGTATTTGGGAAAAGAGACAACGATTTTTGCCTCGTCACCAAATCCCTCCACCCTTTTTATTACACCCTGCCCGAAATGTGGATGCATTACCTTCTGTCCCGTTATGTATTGATGCACATCTCCATTGTTGTAGACCCCGCTTTGGTGACCGTTGCCATTAGCAAAGGGACGAGACGGATTACCAGACCCATTATTAACCTGTTTCACAGGATCCATTTGATAGTTTCCCCAATGGAGGAGCTTCTTTGGTATCTCTGTTATAAATCTCGAAGGGATTGATCTCTGCTCAATTCCAAAGAATCTTCTCTTGGATGTGCTTGTGATGTAGATTTTCTCCTTTGCCCTTGTGATTCCCACATAGCAGAGCCTTCTTTCTTCTTCTATTAGTTTTCCATTTCCTAGCGATTTAATATGGGGAAAGAGATTTTCCTCCATTCCCACGATAAAGACTATTGGAAATTCAAGCCCCTTAGCACAATGAAGCGTCATAAGGGTAACCTGATCCGCCTTTTCATTGAACCTATCCACATCGCTTGAGAGCGTAAGCCAATCAAGAAAGTCATGTATGCTTGCATTGCCTTCTTCTTTTTCAAACTCCGCCGCCAGGTTTAACATCTCGCCTATGTTCTCTCGCCTTTCTTCCTCATTCTCAATCATCTCAATGTAATTCGTTCTATCAAGGACTTCCTCAAGGAGTTTTCCGATTGACAGTTTTTTTGAAATCTTTATAAGCTCCATAAGAAGGCTATAGAACCTCTCTACGCTCCCAGATGCCTTCTTAGGAAGGATACCGTCCTTTAGAGCAATTCCCATAGCGTCAAACATAGAAATACCCCTCTCTTGAGAGATTTTCTCAAGTGTATCCATTGTGCTCTTTCCGATGCCCCTCGGCGGAACATTGATTATGCGCCTTAGGCTCATCTCATCAAGGGGATTTGCTATGACCCTCAGATAAGCCATAATGTCCTTTATTTCGGTCCGTTCGTAGAAACCCACTCCTCCCACAATTGTGTAAGGGATTCCCATATGCACAAGCTCCTCTTCTATTAAACGCGATTGATTGTTTGTCCTGTAGAATACGGCAAAATCCGAGTATGACTTTCCAAGATTTTTCCTTTCGTATTCTATCCGAGAGGCAACATATTTGGCTTCATCCCTCTCATCGCGAGCCTCATAGTATGTCACAAGCTCGCCATCCGGGTTTTCTGTCCAGAGCCTTTTGTCGCGCCGGTATCTGTTTCTGAGGATTATTGCATTTGCGGCTCTTAGGATATTCTTGGTTGATCTATAATTCTGCTCAAGCTTTACGACCTTGGCTTCGGGAAAGTCGTTCTCAAAATTGAGAATGTTTGTTATATCTGCGCCGCGCCATCCGTATATGGATTGATTGTCATCACCTACAACGAATATGTTCCTATGCTTTCCGGAAAGCGATTTTACAATCTTATACTGAAGGTAGTTCGTATCCTGATACTCATCTACAAGGATGTGTTGGAACTGGTTTTGATACCTCTCAAGTACATCTGGCCTCCTCTCAAAAAGAACAACTGTGAAACGGAGAAGATCCCCAAAGTCGAGTGCATTTAGTCGTCTTAGCTCCTTTTCATACATGTGATAAACCCTTGATATCCTCTCATCATATATGCTCGCCCCAAAATCTCCTGGGTCAAGCCCCCTATTTTTGGCAGAGTCTATCTGAGAGCGGATAGACCTTGGATCGAATATGCGATCGCTAAACCCTATTTCATTCATACACTGCCTTATGAGTTTTATCTGATCAACCTCGTCGTAGATTATAAAATCCCTTCTAAAACCCTCGAGCTTGTCTATCTCCTTTTTCAGAATTCTTAAGCACACCGAGTGGAAGGTGCCTATCCACAACTCGCGCGCGTCGCGGGCAACAAGGCGATGCACCCTCTCTTTCATCTCATTAGCAGCCTTATTTGTAAAGGTTACGGCTAAAATATTAGCGGGTGAGATTCTTCTTTCCTTAATCAGATAGGCAATTCTATAGGTTATTACCCTCGTTTTTCCCGAACCAGCGCCCGCAAGGGCAAGAAGCGGTCCCCCGGGATGCGAAACGGCCTCTACTTGAGACGGGTTAAGATCGTCCAGTATATTGAACTCCATATTAATTAATCCTCCATCCCTGTTATTATGGTAATAGACAAAAGGAAGAACTTATGATAGAGGTATAGTTTTTTATTCTCTCTACTTCTCCACGCTGCCTATACCATAGGACTTACAATAATCAATTACTTTTTATAAACTTAGAGAAATATTTGAGAAAATCCCTTGCATCGAATATAGCCTATATTTTATATATGTCAAGGATTAGATCAGGGGGTACAAGAGGAGCCTCCGAGTTTTAAAGGCAGCTACGGAGATATTGTTACCCTCGCTCGGAAAAAGCCAAGAAACGATAATGAATCGAGGAGATACGGTGGCTAGAAGTAGTTTAATAAAAAACCGAGACTCCGGGTATCTGACCCTGCATAAAATATCCTCTAGTGTATTGTGTTGCTTGGAATGAGTATCATCTGCAAAAGTGAGAGTAGAATCTCTTCTTCATCCGAGAGCTTCGGTATCTTCCCAGACATAAGTTCTCTATTATATTTATTAGCAAATTCTTGAAAATTATCAAAGGTTATATCTATCGGGCTTCTTTGAGAATCATGAAACACCACATGAAAACCGTTTTCTGTTTGTGTGGCTGTGTAACCACTAAATTGTCTATCCATCATCTTGCTCCTGACATCTCCTTTATCCATAAAGTAATCACTAGAAGCCGATTTTCAAGGAATAAAATCTCAGTCAGATTAAATATAAGACCCGCTCTTATTTTACTGGCTGGGGCGGGTGGATTCGAACCACCATAGCGGGCTCCAAAGGCCCGAGTCCTGCCGTTAGACGACGCCCCAATGACTGCCCAATTCTGATTTTAGATTTGCCCTACAAATCCTGCTAAAATCCTACCAAGCTTTTTCATATGAGGCAAATTATGTATTAGTTGGATATCTAAACTCAACATCGAACTCACAACCTATGCCATCCGGAG
>CAYMEO010000097.1:0-8012 GCA_964389705.1 uncultured Spirochaetia bacterium | reverse complement strand
TTCAGAATGCTGCGAGTGTAGCAGGGCTTCTTCTTACCACTGAGGCACTTGTCGCCGAAAAACCCAAAGAGGAAAAGAAAGGCGCTATGCACGGACATCCTCATATGGACGAGGAATTTTAATTTAAAGTATGGGGCGAATGCCAGGATCCGCTGGATTCGCCCCTGATTACAATTAAGATCTAGAATCTACTTATCGTGAAATATGGATGAACACTTAAAATCTAGAATGTATGACCTTATAGGTCTTTTATGTAACCTATTTTAATTAATTCTTCATAGGCCCTTGTGTAGCTCCTTATTGATGAAAATAAAACCAAATCTGTAGGCTCATCTATGTCGAGCGCAATCCTTGGTAGGTTGTAGACTTCATAGGGTATATTTTTTTTTCTTAATTCGTTAATGTGCTTTTTAAAGCTATCATATCCAAATCGCGAAGGAATCACATCGGGTGGTTTTCTGAGTATTGCATTTGTTCCCATCTCATCCCTTGCAGGCACAAGTATAACTGAAGTATAAGGTTTTTCTTTTTCTAGAATAAAATCTACATCCTCATACGTTATAAGCGGGGCATCTCCAGGAATAACAAGAACTGATTGCGCTCCCATATTTTTACAGATTTTTGAAGCATAATCTACAGAAGCACTCTCTCCTTCTTGTTTTATCTCCCTGATGATTTCTACGTCCATGCTCTTGGCAAGTTCTATTGCATTTTCATCCAATGTCACGACAAAGATCCGATCTAGAAAACTCGAGCCCTTCATAGCTCTAAGCACATCCTCTAGCATCGCATAGGCAAGGGCAGTTCTCTCAGGCTGAGAAAGAATCGAAGAGAGCCTCTCTTTTGCTCTTGATAAATCTTTTACCGGAATTAGGGCGAATTTCATTTACAACAATTTACAGGGGATGATTAATAATTTCTATATATGATTCACGGTATGGTCTGGTTAGATAGAACCGTTGACATAAAAATTTACACTCTACATTTTGCTCCAATGTTATATCTTTACTTTGATTGGCGGTGCAAAGATGTTATGGGCACATGTTACATGCCAACATTTATTGCCGTTAAAATTCAGCATCCACAATCTATGTCCGGTTTTGCCTTTATTTCAGGGCTGGCCGTGACCTCAGTGCTTCCTAATGATGTTGCTCTAACCTTTTCTTCTTCCCTGGCTTTTATATTTGCGAGCGTTTCCATTGCTATTGATGTATGGGCATAACATGCTCCTGCCGCCATGACCATTCCTACGTTTATCGCTTCTGCCATCTCCTGCTTTTTTGCCCCAAGGCTTAGAGCGTCTTTTACGCATCCTCTGATGCAATATGGGCATCTTGTCATATGAGCACAGGCAAGTCCCATAAGGCCCCTTTTCATCTTTTTGCTAAGTGCCCCGTCCGCAAAGACCTTTTCATGAAAAGCTATAAAGGACTTCGATATATCTCCGCTTGCCTCTCTAAAGTGAGAGATTTCATGTGTTATGTCTTTTTTAAAGAAATGTCCCTCTGTAAGAGGAATTCCCTTCTCTATAGCCTCGTAGGCCTCCATTGCTATGCTTGAATACGCAAACGGTGCCCCCATAGCAAAACGCATTGCCACATAAATCGCCTCTACAATCTCTTCATCCGTTGCCCCGTGCTTTTTAGAAGTCATTACTCTACCTCTAATACAATAAGGACATCTTGTAATATGGGCGCCAGCCACTGCTATGAGTTCTTTTTCTTTTTTGCTGAGCGCCCCGTCTGTAAACACACTATCATGGAAACCCATCCATGCCTGATAGAGATCAGGATTTATTTTTTTTAAGAGACCAATGTCTTGAGTTATATCTTTCTTAAACATATATTCTGTCATTTTAAGACCTCCTCACTGCAGGATTTTTTCAATACTTCTGTAACAGAATGCCATTTCCCTAAGCGGATTCTAACAATTTTAATATAGCCTTAGCTCCAGAAGTAATTGGCTCTAAGGTCTTATGTGTTTTAACCATCATAATAGCTCCTTCAACCTGAGAGAGAATGAGTTGAGCTGCTAATTTAGGGTTTATGTCACCTCGGAACTCGCCTTTTCTAATCCCTTCATCTATACATTTTTCAATTGCCTTTTCCCAATTTCTAAAGAAGACGCTTAGGCGTTTTCTGAATTTCTCACTTACATCACTCATTTCAATTGCCAGGTTTCCAAATGGACAGCCGTATCTGCATTCAAGGCTTCTGTGGAAGTTTGCTACTCGATTGTAGAACAGCTGAAGCCGCTTTTTAGGGGAAAGAGAAATCTCTCTAAGCGTAGAGAAAATAACATCGGATTCAAACTGTTTCACCCTCATATCCAGGGCTTCAAGAGCCAGCTCTTCTTTGCTCTTGAAATGGTAGTAGAGGTTGCTCTTTGTTACTCCTGTTGTCTGTGCGATTTCATCTACTGTTGTTGTCTGATAACCATTTTTGTGGAATAGATATGTAGCGGTTTGAATGATCTTCTCCTTGCTTTTCATGTTAGCTCACATTAAATTAGTACTAACTGGTCAGTACTAATTCTAAGGTATTTTAGGGAACTTGTCAAGAGAGACTTATTTTCTGGACTTATTCCTTCTATTGGTGATCTAATAAAATAAGAGTGGTAGGCCTTGTGAATTTGATATAAAAATCCTTTGAGTTAAATTATTAAAGCTTTACCACTATGAGTAGAAAAGCCAATTTCGGATGGGTTGACGATAACAATATGGCACTTCTTTTAGACCTCTATGAGCTTACTATGGCTGAGAGTTACTTGAGGTGTAAAAGAAATGAGAAGTCAACCTTTGACCTTTTTGTGCGTCACCTTCCTGAACGCCGCTCATTTCTTGTAAGTGCCGGACTTGAACAAATTCTCCTTTTTCTTGAGAGAGTACGTTTTACAGATGAGTCACTTTGCTACCTGAGAAACTTAGGCCTATTCAGCGAGGATTTCTTAGGTTATCTAAAAAACTTTCGCTTTACAGGTACGGTTTATGCCATTCCAGAGGGTGAGATTTACTTTCCAAATGAGCCCGTTCTTGTAGTTACGGCTCCGAGAATCGAGGCTCAGATTATTGAGACCTTTCTCCTAAATACTTTTAATTTTCAGTCCCTTATAGCATCAAAGGCAGCAAGGGTGGTAATTGCCGCAGAGGGACGCGCGGTTGTGGATTACTCTCTAAGGAGGGACCACGGAGCCGATGCCGGAATGAAGGTGGCACGTGCCTCTTTTATTGCGGGATGTGTCGGAACATCCAATGTGCTTGCAGGACGTGAATTCGGAATTCCGGTTTATGGAACAATGGCTCATTCTTATGTAATGTCTTTTAGATCGGAGATTGATGCCTTTAGGGAATTCGTCCGCGATTTTCCTGATAACTCCACTCTTCTTATTGATACTTATGACGTGATAGAAGGAGCAAAAAACGCAATTGTCGTAGGAAAGGAGATGGAAAGGAGCAGAAGGAGACTAAGCGGAGTGAGAATTGATTCTGGAGACTTAGCCTCCCTTTCCACGAGAGTTAGAGCTATGTTGAATGAGGCAGGGCTCAATTACGTGAGGATTGTCCTGAGCGGAGACCTCAATGAATACCGCATAAAGGAGCTAATTCAAAAAGGAGCCGAAGCGGATGTTTTTGGAGTAGGAACAGAAATGGGAACATCAAAAGATGCTCCGGCCCTTGGTGGAATATATAAGCTTGTAGAGGACAATCTCGGACCCCGAATGAAGCTTTCAGAAGGTAAACCTTCCCTTCCAGGCCGGAAGTCCGTATTTAGGATTCTTGGGAAAGAAGGAAGGTTTGAAAAAGACCTAATAGCCCTAGATGGGGAGGAAATCAAATTAAAAAACGCATATCCACTTTTAGTAAAGGTAATGGAAAACGGGAATATAATATACGACTTCCCATCGCTTACGAAGATAAGAGAGAGGTTTCTAGAGAATCTTCAAAGCCTCCCCGATAATTTGAAAAAAATAGAAGAGGCACAGCAATATAATGTTGAAATTAGTCCTTCTTTAAAGAGTATGATGGGTGATATTAGGCACGGTTAATTCATCATAATGGTTAAAACTGTGTCTCCTCTAATGAACTTTTTTATTCTGTATATCATTCTTGAAACTTTTCCCTAACTGGTATAGATTTTAGTACGACAAGGGTTTCGCAAAATGCTTCTTGATTTATTAAGAAAAAGTCAGGGCTGGTTTGTAAAGGGCATATTGATTCTACTCGCGATAACGTTTGTTATGGGATTCGGATTTAACTATAGTAGACTTGGCTTCGGAGGGAAGGTTGCTCAGGGCAATGCCGCAGAGGTAAATGGAGAGGGGATACCTGTTTTAGAGTTTTACAAGGCGAGGGATCGTATTCGCAGGCAGTACCAGCAAGGTGGTGTTCCTGAGGAGGCCTTAAATTATAGATTTATTGATATTGCTGCACTTGATCAGCTAATTGATCTAAAGCTCCTATCTCAAAAGGCCAAGGAACTCGGATTCAGGGTTACAGATCAGGAGCTCAGTGAATCCATAAGGTCTGATCCGGCCTTTCAGGTAGACGGCAGATTTATAGGTGGCCAAGCCTATAGGAGCCTTGTAGAGCGTGGCTTAAATGAAAGCGTATCCGATTTCGAAAAGAGGTATAGGGACGAACTCCTCGCTCAAAAGCTTGTGAATTTTATATTCGAGACGGCAAGCCTTACAGATGATGAGCTTTTTAACATATATAGAATCCGAAATGAAAAGATAAATCTCTACTTTGTGGGTTTTTCGCCTGGGGATTTTAAGGGCTCTTTCTCATGGAGCGAAGATGACATAAGAAAATATTATGAAAATCATAAGGGCGAATTTAAGACCCCGGAGCTTAGAAAGATTCGCTATATTGTCATTAGCCCTGAGGATTTTGAAAATAAAGTGAAGGTTTCCCAAGATGAAATCGCAGCCTATTACAATGCACATACAGATGAGTTTAAAACCGGGGAAGGAACTCGCCCATTGTCCGAGGTAAAGGAGGAGATTGAGACAAAGATTAAAAGGCGGGGTGCAGATGCCCTGGTCGGTGAGTTTGTTCAGAACCTTCAGGGGTTGATTAATAGAGAATCTTTAGATGAGATTGCGAGGTCCAATGGATTAAAAGGAGTAGATGAGGTAGGTCCATTTTCAGCAACTGCGAGCCCCGCCGGGATTCCGCCTCGGGTTATAGAAAGGATATTTTCAGTCAAAAAGGGAGAAAAGACCTTTTCTCAATCTGGAGACAAGATATATGTTATTGAGGTTGCCGATGTAATACCCTCGAGGGAGAAGAGTCTGAAAGAGGCAGAGGATGAGGTCCGGGAGCATCTTAGCAATGAAAAGGCAAAGGAAGTTGCCAAGGCAAAGGCGGAGGAGATTCTTAAAATTGCACAATCCGGGGGAGGATTAGAGAAAGCGGCGATTTCACTTGGTCTTCATCTGGAGGAGACCGGATACTTCTCCCGTGTTGACTCTGTTCCCAATATCAATTCTGATGAGTTAAAAGTAGACGCCTTTTTGCTGACTAATAAAAGCCCTTTGGCTCCCCGTGTCTATGTTGCTGGTGATAAATTCTATGTAGTGTCTCTTAAAGAGAGGCATGAGGCCGATCGTAAGGAGTTTATGGAAAGAAGGGCCGAGCTAAAAGAGAATGAACTTTCCCAAAGGAAAAGACAACTCTATACGGACTTGATTCGACAACTAAGGCAAACTTCAAAGATTGCCATTAATCAAAATCTCATTTCTCCTCAGGGGTAATGCGTGTGTGATAAGGACGGTTTTGGGATCTCCTCTACGATGTTGAGGGGTTAGAATACAATGGGGACAAAAAGGGCACTTATAATTGGTTCGGACAGAGATTCCTTTTTACCCCTCGAGCGATTTCTCGAATCAAGGGGTTTCATTACCACAGTAGCCTTAAATTATAAAGAGGGGTTTGATAGGCTATTTTATGAGAAGCCGGATATTGCCATAGTGCTAGAGCTTATTTCCTATAAACTGAGTCCCGCTCTAATAGAGAAGATAAATAGCTCCGGGTACTTTGAGGTGGTTGATGTTGAAAAGGGCAAGGTTGGAGGGGGCTTAAAGCCAGTAATAATAATCGAATCTGATCGCCTAGATGCACTGACTGACTTTCTTGAATCGTATATTAATTCGGGGCAATCTTCTCCTGTTTCTGTCAAATCTGGTATAGAGGAAAAGGGCAATCTCGAAGAGATTCCCTATCCGAGGCTTTTATTAAAGCTATACCGCAATAGGTTCACTGGAATTCTAGTTATCAGTTCGGGGGTCAAACTCAAGCTCTATTTTGCAAATGGGACTCCTATATTTGTTGAGGGAGGCGGTTTAGAGACGGCCCTTGGAAGGATACTTATAGGGAGAGGAAAGATCAGTAAGGTCGATCACGAAAGGGCTGTAGAGGCTGCGGTAAAGAGCAAACGGAGAATTGGGGATGTCTTGGTTGAGATGGGCTTAGTCTCACCCCACGAGCTAAATAGCTTTCTTGAGCTTCAGATAAAGGAAAAGATCATAAACGGTTTTAACTGTCTCCAGGGTACATATATTTTCAAATCCGGAAGCGGTCTTGTAAACAGGATTATAGGCCACAAAATCAATCTACTTCAGGTCTTGTACGAAGGCGTAAAACGGTCTGTTGATATATCAAGCATTGAAGAGGCCTTCTCTATTAAGGATGGGGGCAATTGTGAGATCAAGTTAAAACCGGGTCTAAAAGCTGAGATAAGTGACATCGGTTTTACTCCTAAGGAGTCGAGGTTTATACAACTCCTTAAAGACGGAACGATTAATGACTTATTGGGCATAAGTAGACTAAACAGGGAAGAAACTTTAAAGCTACTTTATTTTCTCTACCTGCTTGATTTATTGGAGGTATCAAACACAAGTCCACATTCAGAGGTAAAAGGCCGACCTATTGATATACTGAGTGAAAACCGGATCACTAAAGATGTGATTACAGGAGATGTAATCACCCTAGAAGAAGAGATTGTAGAGACAGAGTCGAAACCGCCTCCGGAGGGAACGGGCAGTGTCAGATTAGAGAAATCCAGGGTCTTCCACGATGAGGAGAAGAAAAAGGTGATTACGGATGAGATTCTAAAGTTCTATTCCGGGCTAAGTCAGAAAAACTACTATGAACTCCTCGGCGTTGGTATAAATTCAAAGAAAGATGAGATACGCACCGCCTATTTCGGTCTTGCAAAGAGATTCCACCCTGATGCCCATCCCAATCTAGACAAAGATGTAAAGGAAAAGGCCGAGGATATCTTTGCAACAATCACACTGGCCTATCAGACTCTTTCTGATGATCAAAAGCGCGCTCAGTATGATTCTCAAATTCAGTTAGGGAGATTCCAAGAGGCTGATATTAAAGCCTCATATGAAGCTGAGATCGCCTATAGAAAAGGGGAGATACTTCTTAAAAATAGGAGGTTTGAGGAAGCAAGGCAGGAATTTAAGAATGCCGTTAATCTAAGCCCGAATGAATCTGCCTACATAGGAGCACTTGCTTGGGCTATATTTTTAGGAGCGATGGATAAGGACAGGGTCTTACACGACGTAACAAAACAGCTTCAAAAAGCTATTGATTTGAACCCTAGTCTCTCTCAGAATTACTACTACTTGGGATGTGTCTATAAGTATACTGAAAGCGAAAGCCAAGCCGAGGCGTGCTTTATCAAAGCCCTGAAGTATGCCCCTGATTACATAGAGGCAAAGAGGGAGCTCAAACTAATTCAGCTTCGAAAATCTGAGAAAAAGGAAGATAAGGGTAAAGACAAAAAAGACAAGGGCTTTTGGCCGAATTTATTCAATAAATAAGCGCACATCTTACAGCAACCAACTCTTATGGGGTTGCCCTTCTTAGCTAGCCTCTGTTTTTCACTATCCATAATTAGATCAACTTGGATTGTTGATTTTTCTTTTCCATAGACCTCCCTTTTATTCTCCTCCAGCTTTCCCTGACTCCATAAGCATATAATTTGCAAAGTTGAAGCTTA
>CAYMEO010000096.1:0-8054 GCA_964389705.1 uncultured Spirochaetia bacterium | reverse complement strand
TTAACGGCAGCTTTAAAGATATTTCCCTTAGTGATATTTCTCTCATATCCCTATGTATCGGATATTATTTTCTCTAAAAATTGAAATTCTGCTACTCTTTCCTCCAATAGACACCTGTCCAGTCAATTCTACAGAGAGTATTTTTTATTCCGTTTTTAGCCCGAAAATCATCTACTGCCGCCTTGCAACCTTTAAGGCTATAGTCATCAATGATGCAATAACCACCATCCGATAGCTTAGGATAGAGATATGTCAGTGATTCCATAGTTGATTGATACATATCGCCATCCAATCTCATTACTGACAACTTCTCAATAGGTGCACTTGGAAGTGTGTCCTTAAACCACCCTTTCAAGAAAACCACCTGTTCATCAAGAAGACCGTACCTTCTAAAATTATTCTCTACCTCTTCCTTAGATACAGACAGAAAACGCTCAATCCATAATTTGTCTTCCTTATCTTGTGGATACTCTTTCTCATCAGGTTTTGGAAGCCCCTCAAATGAGTCGGCAACAAAGACCCGCCTATCTGTAATTCCATATGCGGCAAGAATAGCACGCATGAAAATACAGGCTCCACCTCGCCAGACACCAGTTTCAATCAAATCGCCTTGAATATTATCTTTGAGTACATTCTCGACACAGAATTGAATGTTGTCTAATCTTTTTAAACCTATCATAGTGTCAGCTTTCATAGGCCATACCATACCTTCATACTTTTGCTCTTCGCTTACATTAAGCTCTTTATAGATTCGCAAGCCAGCAAGCCTTAAGAGACGGGATAAAGTATAAACAAATAATCTCTTAAGGAGGCTTCTTTTGTAATTAAATACTTCTATAGGTATTCCAGCCTCCTCCCATAATGAGAATGACAATGCCTTTTTCATAATATCCAGATAGAGTAAGGCGGGATCCCTTTTTATCACCATATTCAAATTCTTCAATTATAAATTCTCAAAGATATGCTAAATAAACATGGCTTAATCCATTTCTCAGGGTAAAAGAAAAAGCAAAAAGTTATTAAACTCTTACTAGACCTATATTAGATCTTCAGGTGGCTGTCCATATCTCCCTCTTAGAGCATCTATTACCCCCCTTATTCTCGTCTTTGAAGAGAATTCAGTTTTCTTTCCCGGACCAGTTATCCAACTTTTAAGGCTCGCCACAAGAATGTATATTGCCCTCAGTACAGCAGCAATTCTGCCACTGTGTTTATAAGCCACTAGTACAGAATTTCTGGCTAACAAATAGGGTATCAAAACACTCCCCCTAGCAGAACCCCCACTTTCAGTATTTTCAATTAGAGCACCTGTTACTAAAACGGTATGAAAACCCAGCTTTCTCACTGAAAGGCTTAAATCAACCCCTTCGAAATAAGCAAATAAACGGGAATCAAAATTAATTCCCTTCCTTACGATCTCCCTTTTTATAGCGATACAATGCTCTGGAAACCACATACCATGAATTATTTTTTCCTCACACTCCAGCTCTGACACAGGATAAAGATGAGCCCCTCTTATAGGGTCCCAAAAACCCCTCTCAGGTGGATTATTAATTGGAAATGCTATACCTACTTTTGGTTCCGATAGTAAAACTTCCATCAACGCCTCAACAGCACCACGTTCAGCACAAACATCGTGTGCAGCTATGATACAAGCAGGCTCCCTCGAATTCTGTGCCCACTTATAGATAACCGGAGCAAGGGCACCTGCAAAACCCAAGTTATCTCTATTCCATATAAAATCAACTCTATTATTTACATCGGAGAAAGAATCCATAAGAATCTTTTTAAACTCTGGCTTTGAGGCATTGTCAATTACGATCACCCTGCAAGGATAGGACTGTTGTAAGAAACTTTCAACTGTCCTACGGCACTGCTCCGGACGATTCCAGTGGACGATAAATACTGTTACCGGATCGTTCATGTCAGTACCTACTTTTTCCGAGCTATAAGAACGACTTCTTCACCCAGTTTGCTGTTTACCATTGTAAGGGCTTTAGACACCAAAGCTATAAAGCTCGGAAGGTATTGTCCCTTATAGGTTTTTATATCTCCATATCTTAAGATTGATATGCTCTCACGAGCCATCCATTCACTATTTCGAGCGGTTGTCCAGACTATCGGCTCAAGCCCCAACTGACGAGCCATATTTGCTAATGTCTGTGGCCCCATTAGTACAAAATGCCTAGGAGGTTCAAGCCCCCGCCAATTCCCTCCAAACCAACGGGCAAGAAACGCAATCGGATTGGGTGAAATAGACACGAGCAATCCCCCCGGACAGAGCGCACCGCTTAGTTTTTTAAGAACCCCCATAGGGTCAGAGAGATGCTCAATGACGTGATGTAAGGTAATTGCACCGAAGCTGTCTGGTTCAAGTGTAATAGACTCTACAGTCTCTTCATATATCTTAAGTCCCACCTTTCGACCAAGTTCGGCAGAAATGCTATCAGGTTCTACACCCTCTACCTGCCAAAAGCCCAATTTTGACATAGTGATCAGAAAATCGCCATTACCACATCCTATATCAAGTAATCTCCCTTTGCGCGCGGGAAGAAATCGGACTGTATAACCGACCCAATGCTTTATAAAAGGGATATAAGCAGCAAACATACCGATAAATCTAGAGATAGAGCTCTGAGATTCTATAGGATAGCCGTACGCGCGTCTGAGCACCTCTAATTTAACCCCAAGCCTGATGTTGCCCCAAAGATCCAACCTTGGAGAAAGAAAATCCGGAGGCTCACTGTGGGTTATATAATCTTTCGGATAGATGAGACTGAAGCACTCTGATGTTGGGCGAGGATCAAGCCAGAGCAACTCGCAATACTTGCAGGCTCTATAAGTCCACTCGCCCGGGGTAGGCCAAATGCTATCTCTGAGCCCCTTATAACGGATCTCACCAGCCTTATGGCACAGAGGACAATTATGTACGCTCTCAGCTATAATAGCCTGACTATTTTCATTAATTTTTATTTTCTCACTGTAATTGAGATCCAATAGAATCTACCTAAATTGTTCTAATACAAATCAAACTAACTCCTATCTAGTATTTAACCTTTCCCTATGTCTTCAGAATAACTGTATGTAACTTTCAGCAATAACTGGCCAACTGAGTTTTGTCTCAAAGGTCTTAATTGCACCGTTTTTCAAATCCTTCATAAGTACAGGATCAGAGATCAGTTTTATAACCTCCTCTGAGATAATCTCTTCATCTAGAGAATCTACCAGAATAATATTATCTCTATGATTAAAAAAATCGTCTGTCATACCTCCCTTGTTTCCTATTATCGGTAATCCAGCAGCAAAGGCACTAGCCAGCGATGTGCTCTTTGTACTGACTCCCCCCCATCCTCTACTATATATGTTCTCCAGAATTACAAATACATCTGACACAGATAGATACCTATAGGCGTCTTCCGATCCTACAAAACCGGTAAAATAAATCGCATCCTCAATCTTTAATTCCTTGGCCTTTATTCTCATCATCTTAATCCAATTATCTGGAAACTTCCCTATAACTAAAAGTTTAACTCGAATATTCTTATCCCTGAGCCTCCTTACCACCTTAATTAATAAATCATTTCTCCTTGGATTAGACCCAAACGTAGAGATTATAATCTCCTGAGAGGAGGATATCTTTTCCCTTAATTCCTTTTTCTCGTCATCAGGAATAGCAAGCGGCAGTATATTGCTCCCTATAGGTACTCTATAAACCTTCTTATCAAAAAACCCTAGGATTTTCCTATCAGATTCTATACTCACAACTACCTTATCCGATACAATACATAAAGTGTAGGCGATTAGTTTCTGCAAAATTGCAATACCCCAGTACTTTGGTCTTTTAAACTCAAATCCTATACCTAATTCGTGAAAGGTAGTAATAAGCCTAAATCGCATCACGCGAATCGTAATCGAAAGTAAGGCGATATAGATAGGGATGCCATAATAGCTATACATATGAGGAACAAACTGAAGTATGATACGGTCAGGATTTATTTTTTTTATTTCCTTAATAATCTGTGATAGTCCCTTGATTCCCCAATTACTTACTAAAGGCAGAACCTTTAAGTTATCTTCAAAACTACTTCTTATGACCCTGTCATCACAAGAAGTCATCACATAAACCTCATAACCTTTCTTTGCCAAGGATATCGAAAGATAATATGCATAATCCGAAACCCCACCGAACATATTTGGGAAATCCCGGCAAAGGAGAAGGAGTTTCATTTACTTTGATGACTAGCAAGCGTGGGATAAGACCATTGGTCAGAGAATCTGGCTATATAGAGACACATGATCCTCTACCATCCGTTCTCGTCGGAAAAGTTCTAAAGCCCTTCTTCTTGCTTCTAGACTCAACTGGGCCACCAGTTCTGGATTCTTCAAAAGTTTCCGTAGACATTTTGCCAAACCGTCTACATCTCCCGGCGGAAACTTTAGTCCCCCATCTCCAACTACCTCACTTAATACCCCAATGTCAGATACAACGACTAACCGTCCACACATCATATTCTCAGCAGCTACCAGCCCAAATGTCTCTCCAGCCAGTGAAGGCATGACAATAACGGCTACATCACTGAGGACCTGCTCTAGGATTTGTTGAGGTAAATACCCCATAAAGGTCACATGATTGTTGAGACCTAAAACTCTGGTTCGTGCCTCCAAAGCCGTCCGCTCAGGACCATCCCCAATAATTTTTAGATGAAAGGCTAATCCCTCGACCTTTAGACGATAAACTGCGTCTAATAATATCCGCACCCCCTTTATACTAACCAGACGCCCCATGAATGCAAAGGTTAAAGATGTATAGAACTTCTGTGAATCTATATCGTTAGTATTGTCGGGGACACCACAATAGATAACAGTGGTACGAGGTAACCTTAAGACTGCGGCAAGCCAATTTGTTAAAGCAATATTAGCAGATACCAAATAACAAAGCCAGCGACGTAGAAATGTAAGAAAACAGATTTTAAGGCTATACAAGCTTCCCTGCTTTGCATTGCACCGAAAGCACTTATAATAACGGCGTGCCATGAAGTGACCTGGACAAGGCACTTGAGCCGGTTCATAAAGGAGTTGCCCATTGGGACAGACTGTCTGAAAACCGTGATGTTCCACAACAGTCGGCTTGCAAAAGAGCAAACCCAAAAGCAAGGGTAGAAAACAGGGGCCCGCCAGATGGATGATGTCTACTTTTCTAATTAAATGTACTAATTGCCAGAGACTCGGCCGGCGCACCACCCGAAAGGGTAACATCTCATCATCAAATCCATCTTGTGGAGTAGGTGTCACTACAGTTACGCACTTTCTGTTTTTATTCCCCAACTGCTGGACTAGCCCTTGTGCTAATGTCATTACCAAAGTTTCTGCTCCACCAACCATAGGTGCAAAGGCATGAGCGTAGATAAGAATTTTCATCCTCTTAGATTTTAGACTAAAGGTAAATTATAGATAAGGGTAGAAAACAGGGGCCCGCCAGGATGAGTTCAGCTCAGTCTTATTCAAGGCTGTGTACCTAATTGTGCTTAAGTAGTATAATTACCCTTAGTTCTATGCCCAACAACGGTGTAGAATCTCACCATTTCACCAGTTCTCTCGTCTTTCTGAAAGTGGTATGTCACTTCTGTCTTCTCAAAACCGAGTACTCCAATAAATCTCTTAATGACATCTGGATTTAAAAGCCACCAACCATCCTTAGGTTCACACGTATCAAACCTTGGTAAGAATACCATATACGGTCTTTTGAACTTCATAATAATCCAACGGAAAAGTGCTCCCTTCCAAGTCCCTCTCCAGAGAGGCTCGGTTATAATAACCTTCTCCCTTGTAAGCCTAAGCGCATTTTGAAGGGCAAAAAATGGATCTCTAACATGAAGTAAAACACTACAGAATGTCGAGATGTCAACCATACCGATCTCTTTAGGAATGGCATAAACCGTCCCATAGACTACCCTTGCTCTTGAGTTTAAGACTCTATGACATAACCAATATCCATTGTTCAGTGCTCTTATATGGGCCTTGTGAGCCAGTGCGAACTGATTATAGTCATATCCAGCAAAGGGCACTAAGTCCCATGCCTGTTCCTCAGAAAGATCATATGCAACGACTTCGGCTCCACGACTCTCCATGTAAAAACACACAAAACCGCTCGCTGTACCTATCTCCAATACACGCTTTCCTTTAAAGTCCACACCACCTAAGTACTCATCTATACCATAACGAAGATCCCACTGACCTTTAACATGCCCATAGCCAGGGATATCCATCGTATGATAGAAAAAACACTCATCTATATTCGTAACCATCCTAGGCATCGCATATATATATATATTACTTTCGGACATATAGTCTATAACCTCCTTGCCAGTGTTTCTCCTTCCAGTATCCGCAATTTGTATTTTTTTAGCACCTTCAATTAGAAATTAACATAACAGATAAACCTAGCTAGTTAATACAGTTAAATAGCCTCAGGAAGCCATTTATAATCAGGGAAGTAACCAAGACCAGGTATAAAACTGATTCTTTTGCTCCTAATCCAAAAATCCTTCCAAGTCTGGTATATATAAAAGGAGATCCGCCGAAATAACGGGTCAACAACCGCATCCAAAAATACAATCCCCTTTCCATGACACAAATACCGTAATCGCAATTCTTGAAATTCCCATTCCCCAATGACACCGATACGACTGGATTTGGCGCTGTTATGAAAACGCATCACACCCATGAACTTTCCGGTATGAACAAATTTGACACCGCTTAAGAACATCCTAAGTATTAACTCATAATCTAAGGCAAACTGTAGATTTGGATCTATACCTCCGACACTTTCATAAATACTATGACGAAAAAACATTGTCTCCTGAGGGATCCATGAACCAAGGAAAAGATGAAAACGACTTAGATGGCTTGGAGGAACATCGAAATCAAAAAAAAGATCCTTTTCATTCAGACGAAGCCTGTTTCCGTACACAACCCCGCATCCTTCTCTAATAAGTGTTCTAACAGCCAGGCCAACAGCTCCTGGCAAGATGATATCATCAGAGTTCAACCAATAAAGAATCTCACCAGAAGCCTTCGAAAATCCCTTTGCAATGGCATCTGCCTGCCCCCTGTCTGGCTCACTTACCCAGTATGCGAGCCATGATTCATACTTGCGTATGATTTCAACACTGCTGTCCTTACTGCCACCATCAATAATGATATATTCCATATTCGGATAGCCTTGAAGGAGTACTGACCGAATGGTTTCTTCGATAAACTGGCCTTGATTGAATGAAGGGGTAACAATACTAATTCTCGGCCATGGACGCCCATCGGGCATAGTGTCCGGCATCTGGGAACTCTCTACAGTCCAAGGCCAGCCGGTTTTCCCAGGCGGAGGAGGTAATTCACTTAATGTTGGACAACGCATAGTTTTAATATTAGGTATTGGGCGTACGTTAGTTAACAGAGGTTAACTAACACTCAACACTAATACCCCTGTTTACACCAAGACTCGCCTAGTTTCTGACCTCCTCAAAAGCCTCTTTAGCAACAGAAAGAAACGTTTCTGCATAGGAACGCAGTCGGCTTGGAAGAGTACGACGCGCTTCAAACTCAAGTTCAACATCGGGTCCCGGTTCAGTACTAAGCCAAATTCGACCTAGCTTATCTGCCAGATCATCGCGATCAAGCGGGTTAAAGAACATAGCTTTGGGTGGATTCTGCTCACGGTGTGAGGGGATATCCGAAAGAAGTACCTTCTTGCCCACGGATCGGGCCTCTTCAACCGTATATCCCCATCCTTCAAAAAGAGATGGATTCAGGACACAAATACTCTGACGCATAAGCAAAAGTACATGTTCGTGTGGAACCAATCCAAGATATATAATCTGATCTCGTATATTCCACTTTGAAACCTTGTAACAGAGATCAGCAAAATAAGTAGGATGTCGGTAGTCTAATGGATTGCCCGAACAAACTAAATAGACTTTAATTCCCCTATCCTTTAAGATTCTAACAGCCTGAAACACGAGTTCATGGTTTTTGTGCTTCCAGAATTGATTAGGCAGATA